>NZ_QUFH01000004.1:444-245972 GCF_003478415.1 Clostridium sp. AF27-5AA | reverse complement strand
TCCAAAGCCGATGGGATTATGCAAAAAGGCTGAATATGGAGCTGTCCCGCAAAATAGCTACGGAGATCACGAAATATGCCGCAGAGTATCAGGCCGATGTAATTGTGTTTGAGTATCTGGAAATGCAGGGAAAAATATCCGGAAATAAAAAGCAAAAACTTCATTTATGGAGAAAGCGGGATACTCAGAAACTGTGTGAACATCAGGCACATCGGAACAGAATTCGTGTGTCCAGAGTCAGTGCCCGGAACACCAGCAGGCTGGCCTGTGACGGAAGCGGAGCGGTAGTAAGAAATCAGGAGAACCATAGCCTATGTACCTTCCGGACAGGAAAACAGTACAACTGCGACCTGTCAGCTGCCTATAATATTGGAGCGAGATATTTTATACGGGAACTTTTAAAACCCTTGCCGGAAACGGAAAGGTCTTCACTGGAGGCAAAAGTCCCTGTAGTGAAGCGTAGAACCTCCTGTGTTTATGCAGATTTAAGAAAGCTTTATGTAGAAGTAAACAACTTAAAAGCAGCATAAACGCAGGCAGATATACAGCGGACTACCTGTAATGTGGAAACCAGCCGTATCCGGTGTGGAAAAAGTGCGTATCCGCACGAATTCTAAGATACTGGCGTATCCGCCGATATTTAGTCTTGCCGTTTAAAACGGCCGAGAAGCACATGACTTTAGCCATGTGAGGTTCACTAATCCACCGTATTGTCCACTGCCCCTTGGTATCCTTCGCCTTAAACAGGCAGTGGTTCCGCTGTATTATTCGATATTTCGCAACGTCCATTCTGAAGATAATTACGCAGTGTTTCTTTATGTTTTTTTGCGTATATCACAGCTTTTTCCAGCTTGCTTCTTTTTACAGGATTGAGTTGTTCCAACCATGCATAAAAGCTTTCCTATACCGGCACTTCTGTTTCCAGACATCTGTCTTTTCGCTCTTCCGGAGTAAGGTCACGGAACAGCTTTTCCAAAAAGAAAAGCTTGTTGCAGTATGCCAGACCAACTTCAGCCGGAATCATGTGGGGGATTTCTTCTTTCTTAGGAAGAAGCGGCTCTTTGATTTCTTCCTCGGAATTTCCGTTACTGGGCACGTATGCGTGAACAGTAACAGTACTCAATTTTGGGGATTGCCTATAAGCAGGAGAAAACGGTATAATTGAGGAAAGCAGTTGGATATAAGGGGGACAAGTGGTGGAGATGAAAAATATTGTGCAGACGGAAAGATGGGCGGTTGTCTGGGATATGGGATGATGCGGATGATCGATGCGGTGCATCGCTGTTTACATAAATAGATAGAGGAAATACGATGGAACTGAATTTAAGCGAACCGGGACAGAGCCGGTATCTGAGAGTATATGAATATTACAAAGAATTGATCGTGTCCGGGCAGATGAAGTCGGGAGCGAAGCTGCCGTCGATCCGCAAATGTTCCCTGCAGCTGCAGCTTTCACGGACGACGGTGGAGACGGCGTATATGCTGCTGGCGGCGGATGGCTATATCATTTCGCGTCCGCAGAGCGGGTTTTATGTAACGGATGCGGTGCTGGCGGCTGCAAACCGGGAGGAAATAGAGCACGGTGTGACGCGTCAGGAGGAACGCCCGGAAATCCGGTATGATTTTGCGTCTTCAAATGTGGATCGGGAGAGCTTCCAGTTTGATTTATGGCGGCGCTATGTCAAGAGCGCCCTGCGCCAGGATGAGCGGCTGCTTTCTTATGGCGAACCGCAGGGAGAGCGGGAATTCCGGGAGGCGCTCTGCGCGTATCTGGGGCGCCACCGCAATGTGATCTGTACGCCGGACAGTATCGTAGTAGGGGCGGGTGTGCAGAGTCTCTTGCATATTTTGTGCCCGATGCTGCGGGAGCGGGACAGCGCATGGTTTTTTAATCCGTCGTTCCGGCAGGGACGCCAGATTTTTGAGGATTATGGGTTTCGGACCGGAGATATAAGAGCGTATTGGGAAAAAAATGAGATGAGGACCGGATCCTTTAAAATGGATTTGTGTGGAACGGAAAAGTCAGATGTATGTGCAAAAGAAATGAAAACAATGCCATTTGAACAGACATCAGAGGCAATGAAATCCACGGGAAAAAGTGTCTGCTATTTAACGCCTTCTCAGATGACAGTCTGGGGAGAGGTCATGCCGGTGGGCGACCGGATGAAGCTTTTAAAGGATGCGGCGCGCGAGGATATGCTGATTATTGAGGACGATTACAACAGTGAGTTCCGCTATTATAACCGCCCGACACCGTCCCTGCAGGGGCTTTCCGGAGGGCGGGGCGTCGTGTATCTGGGGACATTTTCAAGGCTGCTTCTGCCATCGATCCGCATGAGCTACATGGTCCTGCCGCCGGATCTGCTGAAACGGTATCAGGAGCGGGGGCGTTTTTATAACCAGACGGCGTCCAAGGCAGAGCAGATTGCCCTATGCCAGTTTATACGGGACGGACATCTGGAAAGCCAGATCCGAAAGTCCAAGAAATTGTACGCGGCAAAGGCAAAGTGTCTGTGTGATGCGGTGCGGCGCATTTTTGGAGAAAAAGCGCGAACGCATCTGGGCGATGCCGGTTTTCTGGTTCTCATGGAGCTTGACAGCCCGCTTACATCGGCGGAAATTGCCGGGCGTGCGGCACAGGCAGGCGTCGCCGTCCGCCCGGTGGAGTCGGTCGGGAGTCTTTTGGAAAAACAGGAGCATCATTTTCAAGAGGGATATCCGAAGCTCCTGTTGTCCTGTGCCTCGATGGGGGCAGAGCGGTATGAGGAGGCGCTGGAGGTGCTGAAAGAGGTAGTGTATAAGAAAGAAAAATAGAAGATAGATATAGAAGTTAAAATGTCCGCATAAACCACAGCCAGTACCCGGAACCATCCGGGCAGTTGTGGGTATGCGGACATTTTATGCGACATTCTTACCCGTTTTTCTCCTCATGCGGCAGCCGGTTCCGGAGCAGCCGCTTTTTTAATTCACTCCAGTGAAATGGAATTAGCGGGTAAATATAACTTTTTCCGGCGATTGTCCGGTTAAAGACAAGGCAGCCGACGGCAATGAGTGTTCCTGCGATGAAGCCCCAGAGATTGAGGAAAAAGGTCAGAATCAGGAGCAGGACGCGCATGAATTTGAGTGCGTAGCCGAGTTCGAAGCTCGTCATCGAGTAGTTGGCGATCGTGACGAACGCCATATAGAGCATCGTCTCGCTGTTGAACCAGCCGGATTTGACCGAGTATTCTCCAAGCACGATACCGGCGATGACACTGAGCGGTGTCGTCAGCATGCTGGGGGTGTTGACTGCCGCGAGCCGCAGACCATCGATGGCAAATTCCAGGATCAGAAGCTGATAGATCAGCGCCACATGGATCTCGTCGGTGACACGGATAAAAGCGAGCCATTCCGGGATCCAGCCGGGATTCTGCATAAAAAGCAGCCACAGCGGTGTCAGAAATAAGGTCAGGAAAAAGATGACCGTCCGCGACAGGCGCAGATAGGTGCCGGTCAGCGGTGGAAAATAGTAGTCGTCGGCTTCCTCGATGATATCGAAAACAGAGGATGGCAGAATCATTGCGGATGGCGAATTGTCCACCAGAATGATGATATTTCCTTCCAGAATCGAGGCAGCGGAGGTATCCGGACGCTCTGAAAAACGAAATTTTGGGAACGGATTGAACCATTTGTGCGGATAAATACATTCGGCAAGGCTTTCCTGGTTCATCGAGAGGGCATCGACATGCACTTTTTGAATCCGGGTGCGGATGCGGTTTAAAAGTTCGGTGTCCACCCGGTTTTCCATGTAGCAGATGGCGATATCGGTGTGCGAACTTTCCCCAATATTCATGATTTCCATCCGCAGCTTCGGATCGCGGATGCGCCGCCGGATCAGAGCCGTATTGAACACAAGCGTTTCGACAAAACCATCGCGCGAGCCGCGCAATACCTTATCCTTTTCAGGTTCGCTGACTCCGCGGGCGGGATAGGTGCGGCAGTCTATTGTGAGTGCCTGTGCATACCCGTCGATCAGAAGAAAAGGAACACCGGAGAGAAGCTGGATAATCAGCGCGTCCGAATCCGTTTCCAGCCCGATTTCGCCGTAGGCGAGGTAGAGGGCGGCAAAATCGTTTGCATTGTCAGGCATCTGGGCGGTTTCAATGCTGCTCATCGCCTGCAGCACTTTTAAAAGCGTATCGTCCTTGGTAAAACCATCAATACAGTAGAGGCAGGCATCGCGCCCGCCGATCATCAGGTTCCGATCTACGACATCAAAACTGATGTCCGGTCGGAGCTTTTTTTGAAAAAAAGTCCGGTTATTTTCAATGGATGAAGAAATCTGCATCGTGTAAATCTCCTATCAGAGAAGCCAATATCAGTGACCGCGAAGGGACTGGAATGGGACAAAATGTTTACAGATGGAGTATGTGCGAAAAGGATAAAAATATACGAAATGAAGCAAATGGATAAAAATTCTCAAAATATGTTTTTTTAAAATTCATGACAAGCGAGGCAATATCAGGGAAAAAGGCGGAAAAATCGCTGCAAAATGAGACTTAACATGTGCTGAATGGAAAAAGAAATTTGCATGTTAGTTTTAGCAACTAAAAAACCAGTGCTTTATTGAGAATAAAATTCGATTAAAAAATAGATAAAAATTCTCATTTTTAAACAGATTTAAATAATTGACAGATTTTATTGGATTAGTATATACTAACCTCCTCGACCACCTGAGTTAGGGATGCCTAATCCGGTGCGGAGAGTAAGATATTACAAAAGATTATATGGAGGAATATGTATGAAAGGTAAGGGAAGATCCCGGCAGGCAATTCTGGCAGCGGTGACCGTGTTAGCGGCGGCGCAGGCAGGTACTGCTTATGCTTCAACCGGACCGGCATCGGAGTCCGGAGTACAGACCGGCGCCTGGATTCAGGAAGGACAGGACTGGAAATATCAGGGAACGGACGGAACGCTCAAGACTGGATGGGTTAAGACCGAGAATGGCTGGTATTATCTGGATCCGCAGACCGGACGGATGATGACTGGATGGATCACCGTCGATGGACGCCGGTACTATATGAACACAACTGCCGATGGCGTGGAAGGACAGATGCGCCGCGGCTGGTGGAAGGACAATGCAGGAAAATGGTATTTCTTCAGCACTGCATCCGATGGAACGGAAGGTATGACCGTGACCGGATGGCAGTGGATTGATGGAAAATGCTATTATTTTGATAACTTGAGTGCAGAAAACTATGGTCAGATGCACACCGAAGGTCGGACGCCGGACGGCTACAGCGTCAACGAGGATGGACAGTGGGTCAATGAAAACGGAGAGGTCCAGACCCGTGCAGATAGAGGTTACGCGAGCAGCCCGGCAGCAGACGGCAACGGAAGCAGCGTATCAGGAGGCGGTTCAGGGAATTCCGGCAGTTCCGGCGGCAGCCATTCGGGGGGCTCTGGAAGCAACAGTAATTCTGGAAATAACAGTAATTCCGGAAATAACAGTAATTCTGGAAATAACGGTAATTCCGGGAATGACGGAAACCAGAATGGCGGAAATGCCGGAGATAACGGAAACACTGAAAATCCAGACAAGCCGCAGATGGTTTCGCTGGTAGATGAGACGAAGACAAAGCTTACCGAAGTAAATTCCCTGGGCTGGTGGCTTCCGATCGCATTTGATGAGGGATACAATGCAGGCAATACGGTCGTTAAGGTCGATGGAAAAGATGTAACCAATCTTTTAACTCCGATCACAGATGACGGACATATGGCAAAACTGGCGCTTATTGGCACACCGGGCAAAGTAACCGTTAGCAGCAAGGAAGATGCGGCAAAGGAAGAGACGGTGGTTCTGAGTAATGAGAGCCAGGAAGATGCTGTATATGAGGAAAACGACGGCTATCTGCCTGAGAAGATTCTGACGCATGAGCCGGTTGCTTATTGGGACTATTATCTGACCAATTACGATGAAAACGGAAATCCCCGCATTTCTCCGAAAAAGACTACTTATAACTTGAATGAGGAGAAACAGACTCATCCGAGCTATTCACCGGATGCGGTTCTTCCGGAAAATGGAAAAGCAGCCGTTACCATTCTGTTTAACTACAATACAGACGAGGAAAAAGAGTGGTTTGACGGCATCCGCAAACTGGAGCTGGTTGAATACGATGAGCAGAAGAACACAATCAATTCAAGCCTCGTATTTGACAGTGAAAAGAATGTGGCGCACGGACAGGGACGCGTTGGACAGCTGACTATCCAGACAGGACAGAGCAATTTCTATAATAATGGACGTTATTATGTGCGGGTTGTATCGTCGGCAGGCGGTTCCGCGCTCGTCCCGATTCATGTCGTCAATGAGACAGTACCGACGCTGGAGCTTAAGGAAACACCGCAGTCCGGCAAGAATCTCCATTTTGCAGTCAGCGATCTGGTATACGCAATTGAGACACCGATCGAGCGTGTGACACTGGAAGATCCGAGCGGAACAGTAAGCGACCTTAAGATGATCGATGACTGGTATCTCTACAGTCAGGATTTATTTGTTCTGTACAATGATAATACAGACCATCTGCCATACAAGGGCAATTACAAGATCACTGTATATGCAAATGGTTTTCGGTCATTCTCCAAGAGCTTCAAGGTGACAACGGGCGCAGAGCCGGTAAAAGAGAAGGAACAGACCAATGGTCAGAAAATGGCGGCATACGGATTCGACGGTATCAGCACCGCATCGACTGGTTCCAGCGGAAGTGGAAGCTCCAGCGGCAGCAGCTCAGGAAGCTCTGCAATCTCTGCAAACCTGATTTTTGATTCAGATCTGCTTGTAAATGCACATCTCCTTGAACAGACCAAGATGGAAAATGATGCGTCCAAGGCAGTGATGGAGTGGTGGTACAATGCGATTCCGGATGCAGTCTTTGATACTGGAGATGATGATTTCTTCAGATGGACAGACTACGTAAATAAGAGCGAGAATCAGAAATACGAAGAGAACAGAATTCTTCCGTTTGCAGATTACCGTGAAAATGGAGCACTGGATCCGAACCATCCGGCAACGGCAAAAGAGGTTCTCGAAGATGGTCTGCTCGGCGATATCCAGTACAATGGAAACTTCTCCCGTCAGGATGCACCGGCGATTACAGTTGTACAGAACAAAGAGGGCGAGCCGGTAGTCCTGCGGACAGAGGATACAGAGTATATCGAGGCGGTTCAGAGTATCGTTGTCAACGGAAACTGGCAGGCACTCAGCAAGGACAAATATTCCATTGATAAAGAAGCTGGCACCATTACCATAGAGGCGGATGTATTCAAGGCTGGTGAGGAGTACAAGCTGACTGTTGATGCAACGGGATATAAGAGCCAGAGTATTGCATTTACATATAATAAGGTGCTGGAGAGTGATCTGGCGCTGAAGGTTGATTATGCGGATGCTAAAAATGCATTTTCAGCAAAGAAGACAGTAGATGGAAAGAAAACATACTACTTTGCAGATGCTGAATTTACCGTTGAGGGCAGCGAGGGAGATTTCTTGAAGAACCTGAAATCTGTTACTCTGCTTTCCGATGAGGAGGATGCTGTTGAGAGAAATGTTTATCCAAAGGGTGTATCCAGCAGCAATGATGTATATTATGAGGTATCTGAGGATGGAACGCAGCTGATTCTTCACCAGGTTCAGCCGGGAACTTATAAACTGACACTTCGTTCGAATTACTACACAGAGGCCCTGAGATGTAAATTTGTGGTTGAGAAGGAAGAGGAAGAAATCCCAGATGAGCAGGAGATTGAGATTGGTGCTTCGAAAATCAGAAAGGCAAATGGATATGGTGAAAAGGGATATGTAATACAGTTTACCTATTCTGATGGAACTGGTATGAAACCTTCTGATTTTGCCTACAAAAAAGCATTAGAAAAATATGTAAAGAGCATCAATTCAGTAGTGGTAGGAACAACTACGTATTCTCCACAGTCAAGCTGGACATTAGGAGATAAGGAATATGCGTCAGATATTTATGATGATGCACATAACAATTACAAAGATAGCCTGCTTGTTTCTGACAGTGCATTTAATACGGATGGGGATACCACAATTACGATTAATGCAGATGGGGATTATCCAAAAGTAACGATTGTAGTTGATAAAAATGGAAATCTCAAACAGGATGACAAGGAACTTCTTGATGCACCGACGCTGACTGGACCGGAAAAGATTTCCGAGGGAGGTAATTTAACCCTGACTGGAAAAGATAATGCGGATGAGCTTGCGAAATACCTGAAAGCAATCAAGGTGATAACATCAGATGGTGAAGAACTTGAATTTGAAGTTCAGGATAATAAACTGATTATCACAACCAGTGATTTAACCGCAGGACCAGATGGAAGTGCGATTGAGATTGTGATTGAGGCAGAAGGTTATCAGGATCAGACAATTCGGGTTAAAGTGGAAAATTCCGAAACTAAAGAAGTTGAGGTTTCTAGTTTTGTAAAAGAACAATATAGTTATGGAAAAGCGAATTATATTGTAAGTTTTAATGGCGTTAAAGATGTGGAGGCATATCTGGATGCTGTTACCGAAGTTAAAGTAAATGGTAATAAATATGAAAAAGCAAAATATGCAAGCTTTATGGGTGAGGATCAGTATGCATTGAATTCGATTAATTATAATGGTAATGATAGCTTAAAGATTTCATCCAGTAAATTTAGTACAGAAGGAAATACAACTATCGAAATTACGGCAACAGGATATGGAACACTGACTTTTGAAATTGATGAAGATTACAAACTCATCAAAGAAGAGACCACCCTCATCGCCGACGAAGTCCTCCCAAGCGAGATCGTCACCACCCCAACCGAGGGAGTAACCACACCGGAGCAAACACCGGAAGAGCCGAAGACGAATGACGAAAACAAGGCAGATGTACCGGATGGCGATAAGAAGAACGAGACAGACGATGCGAACAAGGCACCGGAAGTAGACGAGGACAAGAAAGAGGATTCGGACGAGTCCAAGGATACTTCGGATGAGAAGAAAGACGAAACTTCAGATAAAGGCGATGCTGACAAGGATGATTCGAAAGATGAATCCGGCGAAACTGGTGACGATTCCAAGAAGAATGAAACGGATGAATCTAAGGACAATGATTCCAAGAAGGATGAGACCGGTGACGTAAAAGATGATACTTCTGATAAGGAAGAATCCGACGGAGGTAAAGGCGATACTTCTGAGAAAGAAGAGTCTGTTTCTGAAGAAGAGTAGTTGTATTTAAAGGAGTAAAAATTGAAACAGAAGTGGTGGATTTTATTAACCCTGCTGCTGTGTGGCTGCGGTGCTTCATCGCAGCCGGATCAAACGGGGGCGGTCCAGAATGACCGTCCTCGTTTATCTGCGTCTATGGAAGAGACGGCAGAAAATGTGGCAGCAGTAGAAAAAAACGAAAATTTAGAGAAAAATCCCTCAAATTCGAACCAGAATCCGGGAGAAGGGCAGAATTGGACAGTGTTTGCGATGGATACTGTGATGCAGTTTGACGCCTACGGCGGAAGTGCAAATTTGCAGGAAAAAGTGAAATGGCGGGTGGAAGAGCTGGAAGGGGAGCTTTCGACAACGCAGGAAAACAGCGATATTTTTCATCTGAACCAGGAGAAAACAGCGGAACTTTCAGCGGATACGCGTTATCTGATGCAGGAGGCGCTGGCGCTGGGAGCGGAAACAGATGGTGCACTTGATATATCAATTTACCCGATTGTGCGGAGTTGGGGATTTACAACGGGAAATTACCGGGTCCCCAGTGAGAACGAGCGGGAAAGCCTGCTTAAATCGGTCGATTATCGTCTGGTTGGTTTAGGAGCAGATATGGCGTCGATCGAGCCGGGAATGATGGTGGATCTAGGCGGCGTCGGAAAGGGATTTACCGGGGATGAGGTGGTAAAGGCTATGAAGGAGGACGGCGTGACAAGCGCGTTGTTCAGTCTTGGAGGTAATATCCAGACGATCGGAACGAAACCGGATGGCGAGAAATGGTATGTCGGTATCAAGGATCCGGAGAGCGACGGTTATCTGGGCGGAGTCGGGGTGCAGGATGAGGCGGTCATTACCTCCGGCGGCTATGAACGCTATTTTACGGACAATGACGGAACGATTTACTGGCATATCATGGATCCGTCCACCGGGACGCCGGCGCATAGCGGGCTGATTTCTGTGACAATCATCGGACCGTGCGGGCTGCGCTGCGATGGGCTTTCGACCGCCCTGTTTGTCATGGGACGGGAAAAGGCAGCGGCACACTGGACGGCACATCAGGACTATGAGGCAGTCCTGGTTGACGAGAGAGGCACGATCTGGCTGACGCCGGGCTTAAAAGACCGATTTATTCCGGTGGATCAGGGGGAGACGCGGGAGATTCGGATATTGTGATTCTGGAACAGAACTAGTATAATGAGCAGAGAAAAGTGCATGCGAGTCAGATTTACAATTTATAACGAAGAGGTCGAAAATACCGTGAATGATAGATTGAAAAAGAAGCTTCTTTGCTTTGAGCGCGCTCTCTCCACATTGGAAGGATACGAGGGCTGGATGATAGGCACAACTACACTTCATCTGGACTGGCAGCCCAAACAGGGGGAGAATGAGTTTTGCCATACCAAATTAACTCCAGAAATCATCAAAAAAGGCCGCTCGGCAATCCGGGTCCGCATAGCGGCAGCGGAGGAGGAAAAGGAACGGGAAAATGAGGAGATGGAAGTGCTGCTGGTAAAACCGCGCCAGAGCGTCCTTGTCCCGGAAAAAGAGAAAATGCCGCTCATGAAAGCAATTACGGAACTGGGCAGTGAGGATGATGATACGCTGGTATTTAGCCGCAGCCAGATGGAAGAATATCTCCGGGAGGCGGCAGATACCAATCCGATCCATCAGGGAGAAGCGGCAGTTCTGCCGGGGTTTCTTGTTATGAATGCCTGTCTGCTTCGTCTGTGGAAGAAGGGCTGGATGAAGGGACAGACCGCTCTGGAAGTACGTTTTCTTGCCCCACTTCGTCCTGATGAGGAGGTATATCTGTCGGATTCGGGGCAGGAGGGAAGAAACGCGGTGTATCTGAGAGCGAAGCAAGAGGGAAAGGAAATTCTTTCGATTACAGAAAAATAGGGATGCCGATGATAAAGTGGGTGCAGAGGAGCTATGGATGTATATGTAAACCATTTATAAAACAAGGTTGACAATTCACTGAAATTCCGATATACTCTTTTCTAGCAAAGATTCTCTGTGTGTGATTCATAGGAAAATGCATTACACGGCTTAGAATTTTATCACTGAGGAGGTATATATAATGAGTTCAGAGACAAGTGCAGTGAACGTACACGGCGCATGGAGCGCGAAGCGGCTTACACTTTTGGCGATGATGCTGGCTCTTATCAGTGTGTCTTCGTATATTGCGATTCCGCTTCCGTTTTCGGATGCAAAGATCACAGCGCAGACGATGATTGTCAACCTGATCGGTCTGCTGATTGCACCACAGGATACCATTTTAGTTATGGCGAGCTGGCTGCTGTTAGGCTTATGCGGCGTGCCGGTATTCAGCGGCGGAAGCGCAGGACCGGGAAAACTGCTTGGACCGAGCGGCGGTTACTATATCGGATTTCTGGTTGTAGCGTTTCTGATTTCCCTGTTTTGCCGGAAATGGAAAAATGTTGCATTCCAGACAGCGTTCCTGATTGTAGTTGGTATTCCGGTGATTTACGCATTCGGTGCAGGCTGGATGAAACACGTGACCGGACAGCCGTGGGGTGCAGTTATCGTGCAGTCGATAATTCCGTTTATTCCGCTGGACATCGTTAAGTGTGTGGCAGCGGTAGCACTTGGAAAGGCGCTGAAGCGGACGGGCTTATTTGGAAATTAGATAGAAAATAAAGATGGGATGTGGTAGTGAACAGAATCAGCCTTTTAGTGCAGAAATGCAGCCAGGAGGCATGAGGAGTCCGTTGCCGCATCCCTTTAATTTTAATTATGAATAGAAGAAAAACAGGAGAAAAGTATGAATCACGTATATATTCTGGGCGGTTTGCGCAGTTACATCGGGGTGAAAGATGGAATGTACCGTCATATCCCGGCGGAAAAGCTAGGGGCAGAGGTGCTGCGGGAGGTGGTTTCGCGATTTGAGCTTCCAACCGATGCGATCGACTATATAATAGGAGGAAATGCGGTCGGGGGAGGCGGCAATATCACGCGTCTGGCGGCACTTTCGGCAGGGTTTCCAGAGCGGATTCCGGCAGTTACTTTGGATCTGCAGTGCGGGTCGGCGCTGGAGGCGATCAGCGCGGCAGCAGCCAAGATTGAGAGCGGGATGGCGGATCTGGTCATTGCCGGGGGAATGGAGAGTTCTTCGGTACAGCCGTACCGCATGATGTCCCCGAACCATCCGGAATATGACGGTGGAAAGGTGTATACGGTTGCACAGTTTGTGCCGGGAAAGCGCGGCGAGCAGGTTATGTTAGAGGGCGCGGAGGAGACTGCGATCCGGGAAAATGTCTCTAAGGAAGAGATGGACACCTGGGTGCTCCGGAGCCATAAGAGGGCGGCGCAGGCGCGCAAAGAGGGAATATTGGAGGATATAACGGTTTCCATCGACGGCAGCAGCCGGGATGAGGGAATCCGTCCGACAATGAGCCAGCGTCTGATCGACCGCCTGCCGTATCTGCTTCCAAATGGCACGAAAATCACGGCGGCAAATGCGTGCCTGATGCACGATGGCGCGGCATTTGTGGTACTTTGTTCGGAACGGTTTTTGCGGGAACAGGGACGGAAAGCAGAATGCCGTTTCCGGTTTGGTACAGCGATCGGGGATGATCCGATGATGAGCCCAAAATCAGCCGTCAGCGCTGCTAAGGCGATACTTGCAAAAACGGGGCATTCTTATCAGGAGATCGATGCTTTTGAGGTCAATGAAGCGTTTGCCGTTATTGATGTTCTATTTGAACGTGCATTTCCGGGGATTGAAGACCGTTATAATATCTGGGGCGGGGCACTTGCCTATGGGCATCCATATGGAGTCTCCGGCGCAATGATTCTGCTGCATCTGATGAAAGCACTGGAACATAAAAATGGGCATTTGGGAATGTGCTGCGTGGCAGCCGCCGGAGGGATCGGAAGCAGTATTCTGGTGGAGAAAGTAATGAAGTAGATGAAGACAGTGTTTGAATGATATAAAAAGTAAATGTGGTAAATTTAAAAGCTCAGATTGGTAAAAAGTTCTATATAAAAATAAGTAAAAGACAGGAATTAATCATGAAAGAAATACAGACACAATGTATAAATACATATCTGGATGCGCTCCGGGCATACCCGCCAGAGTGGGAAGCCCTGATCACGGAGAAAGAGCGCTATACGTTCGGGAAGCTCATCGAGGCGGCAGAACGTGTAAGGAAACATCCGAAAGAGATAGAAGAAAAACAGGGAAAACGTCACATCCACTGGATCCAGGAACCGACGATCGCGCATCAGCTTATTCAGTTTCTGGCATATGGAGACGGAAATACGGTTCCGGTGATTGCACCGTCCGATGTAAAAATTTCCGATGAATTGCGTGACGTGACACCTCCGGAAGGGGCATATATGGGTGTGATGACGTCGGGAACCTCCGGTCGTCAGAAAGTATTGTTCCGCTCCTTTGAAAGCTGGCACGATTTTTTTAAGCTTCAGAATAAGATTTTCAAAATGGGAGAGGGAAGCATTACGTTTATGCAGGGGAGCCTGGCGTTTACGGGCAACCTGAACCTTTATATGGCGCAGCTTGCGTCCGGCGGAAGCGTCGTTGCGGCGGATTCCTTTGATCCGCGCCTCTGGAAGCGGATGATCGAGGCAGAACAGGCGACCAGCGTCTATCTGATTCCGGTCAAGCTGCGGGCGCTGCGGCGTATCTATGAGCGGGAACAGGCGGTCAATTACCGGATTATTTCTTTTGTCAGCGGCTCCCAGAGTATGGGCGGTGCGGAGGCAGTGCAGTTTAAAAAGGCATTTCCCGAAGCGGAGATTACATTGTATTATGGCGCCAGCGAGCTGAACTATATTACCTATATCCGTGGAAGTGAGATGAAAGAAGATACGACGCTGGTTGGCCGTGCATTTCCAGAGGTGGATGTCTGGATTGAAAACGACCATTTTCATGTAAAAACGCGGTATGGAATCCTTGGAATTGGAAATGACGCGGTGATTGGGGATTGCGGTCACACAGATGCAGAGGGACTCTTCTATTTTGATGGGCGGGATGATGATATCTGCAACATAAATGGGAGAAAAGTGTCATCCCTCCGGGTCGAAGAAGCGGTGCGGACATTTCCGGGAGTGGCAGAGACGGCAGTGAAGGCAGTCCATGAGCATGGGCGCGATTATCTGAAAGTGTGGATTGTGTGGGAGAAAGAAGCTGAAAGGGAAGAAATTGCCGGAAGTGACAGCGAAAAAAGTGGTTGTATCAATATGGCGATTCGGGAATTTTTGGCAGAAAGACTGGCAGATTATGAGATTCCACGCGAATTTGTATTTCTAAAGGAGTTTCCAAAGACTGAAAGCGGAAAGATTCGTAAAAAAGAACTGTGAAAAATGCTTTTTCTTGTCAAAAAAGAAAATTGCTTATTGTGCAAAATGACAAAAGTGACGTTGACAAAATTGGAAAAGGGTGGTATATTCCCGTCTTTGACAGTAATGTTTGGAAAAACACCGCAGAAAGGCTTATTCTATATAGCTTTTCCGGCGGTGCTTTTTCGTTTTGTGATAAATTCATAGTCTGTTTCAATCCGGGCCTGTTCTTTTGCCCAAGCCATAACGTCATCTCTTGTAGGATCGTGTTCAACCAGCAATTCTTTTAAGGTGCCAAGTTTTCGAATAGTCCTGGAAGTAGATTTTCCATTGGCATCAATGTAGGATTGCTTTTTATTTAGATATAGTTTATATTGTTATATAAAGAGTTATATCATTCATGTTATTAGGAACAGGGAGAAAGAGAATGTTAAATAGTAGTGCCGCAGTGCCTCTGTATGTCCAATTAAAAGAAAAAATTGAACAAAAAATAAGTAATGGTGAATATAAACCAGGAGAAAAGCTGCAAACGGAAGGTGAAATGGCAAAATCGTTTGGAGTCAGTATCATTACAGTTCGAAAAGCAGTCAGCGAATTGGTGGAAAAAGGACTTGTAGAAAAAAACAAGGAAAAGGAACATTTGTCTGCCAGCGCAAAGTAACTAAGGATATGAAAAAATTGCAGAGTTTTTCGGAAATGTGTGCTCATATGGGAATGAAGGCCGGAGGACGTATGCTTGAAAACAGGCTGGAACCGGCGAGTGAAAAGATAGCCCGGCTTTTGAATGTGGAAAAAGGCAGCCAGGTTATCTATATATCCAGAGTCCGCTATGCGGATGGTATGCCGATGGCGATTGAGCGTAACTATTTTCCACTTAAATATGCATTTCTTCTGGAAGAACGATTTGAGGACAATTCATTGTTTACATTTTTGAAGGAACACTCTCATACAGCAGTGGCAATTTCAGAAAAATGGATTGAACTTTGCAAGGCGACAGCAGCGGAAGCAGAGCTTTTGCAGATGGCGAAAGGAACTTCGATGCTTTTTATCAAAAGTGTGGCATATACGGCTGAGAAGGAACCCATTTATGTAGGGCATCAGGTGTTTAATGGAGAAAAATGCTCATTTTATGTCTGTGAATCTACAATAGAAATAGAGTAAATTAATTGAAAAGAAAAGGCTGATTCAGGTTAGGAAGCAAGAAAAATTTGCGCTAACAGGAGTCAGCCTTTTCTTTTTATCAGGAACATGGAAACGGAGATGATAGAAATTCCATTACTGGGCACGTATGCGTGAACAGTACCTAGAAAAAAGTGATGTAAAAAAATGCAGAAATCACTTGACAAAATACATACATAAGTATAATATGATATCATAACATTATATAATGATATATAATCAATACAAAGGAGATGAAAAAGTGCGGGTCATTGGAATTGGGGACAATGTGTGCGACAAATATGAACATCTCAGGCTTATGTTTCCGGGAGGTCAGGCTGCAAACTTTGCGGTTTATGCAGGGATGCTGGGGGCAGAGTCAGCTTATATGGGAGTGTTCGGACGGGATGAGGTTGCAGAACATGTGATAGCAACACTCGATGAGCTGCAGGTAGAACACAGCCGGTGCCGTCAGTATGAAGGAGAAAATGGTTATGCGAGGGTTACGCTGGTAGACGGAGACCGTGTCTTTCTCGGAAGCAACAAAGGCGGCGTATTAAAAGAAAATCCGTTAAATCTGGACGTGGAAGATCTGGAGTATATTAAAACATTTGATCATGTGCACACGACCAATAATAGCTATTTTGATGAACAGCTTCCTAAATTGGCAGAACAGGGAATCTCTGTATCGTATGATTTTTCGGGTCAGTGGATCGATGAAGAACGAGTAAAAAAGGTTGCTCCGTATATTACGTATGCGTTTCTTTCATGTGGTTCCGTTTCGAGAGAGGATGCGGAAGAAATTTGTAAGAAAATGTTTCGTGCTGGATGCCCAATGGTAATTGCAACAAGAGGAAGCTATGGAGCAGTTCTATTTGATGGAACGCAGTTTTATGAGCAGCCGCCGCATCTGGTTGAAGCAGTAGATACGCTGGGAGCAGGGGATTCATTTGCAACGGCATTTCTGCTTTCGTTTCTGGAGAGCCGGAAAAAGTATGGCATACAGATGAAAGAAAGCATTTATGAAAAAGAGATAAGGAAAGCACTGGAAGCAGGGGCAGAGTTTTCTTCGAAAACCTGTATGGTTCAGGGGGCTTTTGGACATGGAAAGTCATTTTGACAAATAATTGATACAAAAAAAGAAAAGGAGATCAGAAAGATGGAAAAATCAGTAAAAGAAATTGTAGCAGAGATCAAAGAAAAGATGGACAAACTGGGTGGATTAAAGCATGTGTATTTTGTAGCTTGCGGCGGATCTAAGGCAGCTATTTTCCCAGGGCTGTACCTTCTTCAGAGTGAGGCAAAAACTTTTAGCGCTACTACATATACAAGCAATGAGTTTGTTCATGCAACCCCAAAAGAACTGGATGAGCGATGCGTCGCAGTTATTTGTTCATTAAAGGCAACGCCTGAGACCGTGGAGGCAGTAAAAACAGCCAATGCTGCAGGTGCAGTGACAATCGCTATGACAGGAAATATGCAGACAGGTATGGCAAAAGTTGGACAGTATATTGTGACATATTCAAATGGAGATGATCAGGTATATAGTGATTCTAACCAGGCGAACTCCCTTCGGATTGGTTTTGAGCTGTTAAAACAGTTTGAAAACTGGGAGAATTATGACAAGGCGATGGAAGCATACCGTTACATTGATGAAATTATAGAAGAAGGCAAGAAAAATGTTTTGGCGGATGCAAAAGCCTGGGCAGAAAAATATAAAGATGAACCTGTATTTTACGTGCTGGCATCTGGCTCAAACTATGGAGTTGCATATTCCATGTGCTGCTGTCATTTCATGGAGATGCAGTGGAAGCATGCTGTGTGCCTGCACACGGGTGAGTACTTCCATGGTCCATTTGAAACAACGGATAAGAAGCTTCCGATGATCCTTCTGATGAGTGAGGGAAGAACCCGCGCATTGGATGAACGCTGCTTAAAATTCCTGCGTACTTATGCGGAAAATTATATTGTAATTGATTTTGAAAAATTAAATGGCGGTAAAATCGATAAGAGCGTCGTAGAATTCTTTAATCCGGTTGTTATGATTCCGATTGAGAGATACTATGTTTCCCAGATGGCGGAAGTGCGTGGCCATTCTATGGATGAAAGACGTTATATGTGGAAAGTGGAATACTAAAGATCCTCCAATTAAATATTTTCTTAGACAGACAGCGAGGCCTGACCGTATGGAGCAGACCTCGCTGTTTTGTCTATACGGGTAAGTTAATTTAGAGTGAGCATAGTGTAAGTAAAAAATCAGAACGTTTGGCATCAAAGAATTGCTGAAAAAGATAACAGACAAGTGAAAAAAATTGTGAAAATTGATATGGATGTGTGTGATGAAAAAAGAAAACGTAATAAAAATATGATAGGGAGAGAGGCTGACCCCCTAAAAAAAATATGTAAAATGACAAATTAGCATTGACAATATAATGATATATGATGTATTATAATGACATGACATGAAGTAATTCGCTTGAAACCTGCAGGAACAAGAAGAATTTGAAAAGAAGGTAGGAGGAAATGTCATGAAAGCAGATGTGTTTGAGTATGAAGGGGAAGGTATTCAGTGTGTATATGACAATAAAAAATGGGTCGTATGTATTAAAAACTGGAAGCCTAATAATGATATTGAGAAGATTCAGTATCTGGAAGTGCATCACGCAACCGATGAGCAGTTTATTCTGGTTCAGGGAAAAGCAGTTCTTTTGACAGCGTCCCGCGAGAATGATGCATTTAAGATTGATGTAATTCCGATGGAGCCAAATAAAGTTTACAATGTTTTGCAGGGAACATGGTTTAATACGATCACACAGAAGGATACAAAGCTGATATATGTGCAGGATGCGGGGACGACAACAGAAAACAGCGAATACTGTGATATGACAGAAGTGGAATTGAGTATGGTTAGGGAAAAAGCAAAAATAGCATTGCAGTAGCATCATAAAAAAGAAATGAGGAGGACAAAAGATGGAGTTTAATGCGTATTCCATGTTGGTGGATTTCATGTGGGCAGGTATTTTCCTGTTTGTGGCGAAAATGCTGAGGGAAAAAATCAAGATTCTGCAGAGCCTGTTTGTTCCGGTCAGTCTGCTGGCTGGATTTATCGGGCTTGCGTTAGGACAGAATGGTTTTGGAATTATCAGTTTTTCTTCACAGTTTGGTTCTTATGCAGGTCTGCTGATTATTGCAGTATTTGTATCAATTGGGCTGAGGGGCTTTAATTTTTCAGCTGGTGGCTGGAAAACAAATTTTGATCGGATTGGCAGCTACTACTGCTTCCGCAATATTGGCTGGGCGTTTCAGTATGCAATGCCGATTATTTTTGCAATGGTAGTCCTGAAAATGTTTGCTCCTGATTTAAATCCGGCATTTGGAATGTTGATTCCTGCAGGCTTTCAGGGAGGTCATGGTACAGCAGCAGCACTTGGCGCGACACTCGGCACACTTGGATGGGAAGATGCAACGGATCTGGCGATGACAAGTGCAACGGTGGGTATTTTAACCGGTATTTTTGGTGGAATTATTTTGATCAAACTTGGAACAAAAAGAAACTATACCAAGTTTGTAAAAGATTTCAGCCAGCTTCCTGACGATATGCGCACGGGACTCATTGAAGAAGGAAAACGCCCGGTATTAGGCGAAGAAACCGTTTCACCGATGGCAATTGATCCGCTGGCATGGCATCTTCTTCTGATTCTGATTCCAACCGGTATTGGATATCTTTTAACAAATGTAATTCAGGGAGCAACCGGACTTGGCGTTCCGAGCTTCTCTGTCGGCTTCCTGGTAGCAATTGTATTTCATTTTGTATTAAAAGGAATAAAAGCCGATAAATATGTAGATAACCGCATCATTTCCCGTATGGGAAGCTGTGCAACTGATTTCCTTGTATTTTTCGGTGTGGCATCAATTAAGATTCCGGTTGTTATTGAGTACGCAGTTCCGTTTGGCCTGCTGATGTTATTTGGAATTGTCTGGGTTGTATTCCACTTTACAGTGATTGCGCCGAGACTCTTAAAACAGGAGTGGTTTGAGAGAGGCATCTATGTATATGGTTACTCGACCGGTGTAACAGCAATCGGCATGGCGCTTTTAAGAATTGTAGATCCGGAGAACAAGAGCTGTACACTGGATGATGCAGCAATTGTAACACCGATTGAGTCAATTATTGAAATTTTTGCATTAGCGGCAGTTCCGGTTGCCTGTGTTCAGGGAAACTGGATTGCAGCTGTAACACCAATTTTGATTTACCTGGCAGCGCTTTGCATTGTCCCGGTTGTATTCAAATGGTGGCATAAACATCCAGGTAAAGTATGGGATGAAAGTGAGTCTTAGGGAAAGACAAAAAATGTAAATATAATCTGTAAATAAGCGGGCACTGTGAAATCTGATAGAGCGAAGTTTTTTGCAGTGCCTTTGTGTATAGAGAGGAGGAACAACTGGATGATAAAGATAAGGCGGGAACAGATTGCAGGAATGAATATGCACTATAAATACAGAACTTTGGATTATTTCTTTAAAACGCAGCAGGCTCTCGGAATAAAAAATATAGAGTTTTGGTGTGCAAGACCGCATTTCCTGCTAGATGATTATGGGTTTGAGGATGCGGCTGAATTAAAAAAGAATGCAGCAGATTATGGATTGACAATCGGAGCTTTTTCACCGGAGTGTACGATTTATAATTATGCACTTTGCTGTCATGACGAGACGGCAAGAAAGCATTCAATCGGATATTTTGAAAATGGAATCCGTGCAGCGGCAGAAGCTGGTGCGAAAGTGATGGTACTCAATTGCTGCGGCGGTGCAAGAAATGAAGATCCGAGACGTATTTTTGAACGTGCGGTTCAAACCTTGCGTCGGCTTTCAAAAACTGCTGCGGAAGAGGGGGTTATTCTTGCAGTGGAAACAGTACGGCCAGAAGACGCAACGGTTATTAATATGCTTCCAGAACTAAAAAAACTTTTGGAGTCGGTTAATGAGCCGCAGATACAGGCTGCCCTGAATTTGACGAGTGCTGGAGTGGCAGGAGAGTCGATGAAAGACTGGTTTGAAGCATTTGGAGACAAAATATACCATATCCGTTTTGTGGATGGACGTCCGCAGGGATGCCTTGCATGGGGAGATGGTTTGAGACCGTTAGAGGATCAATTGATTTGTCTGGATCAGTACAAATATAAAGGATTGCTAAGCCTGGCACTGAATGATGCACGCTACCTGGAGGATCCGGCTGCAGCCGATCGGCAGAATATGCGTGAATTGGAACCGTTTATAATGGATTAATGGAGTAATTGTATGAGGAGGAAGCGAAAATGAAAATAGTTGATTTTGATAAACTTTCGGTATTGAATCTTCATTATTGCCAATATACGTTGGATTATTTCCTGGATTGTATGCAGGAACTGGGAATCAAAAATGTAGAATTGCTGGGAGGACATCAAGGACTTTGGCTGGATCCAAAGGAATATCAGGATCCAGAGCCAGTCCGTAAAAAATTACAGGAACACGGTTTGAAGTGTCCGGTATTTACACCACAGAATTGCCGGTTTGGTTACCAATTTGGTGTAAAAGAACCAGAACTGAGAGAAAAAACATTTGGATTTTTTGCAAATGGGATACGTCTGGGGGCTGCGCTGGGGGCAGAGAAGATAGAAGCAAATTCCGGATGGGGTTACTGGGATGAAGCGGAGGAGGATGGATTGAAACGGGCAGCTGAGATGCATCAGAGACTTTGTGAGGTCGCAGAGGAAAATGGCGTGACAATTGTGGCAGAGTCTTTACGGCCGCAGGAATCAAGAATTGGGTATAGTTTGCGGCAAATGAAACAGTTATTTGATTTAGTCGATCATCCGCGCTTTAAAGTTATGATTGATTTGACAGCAATGTCGGTTTCTGGTGAAACGATTCAGCAGTGGTTTGATGTTTTTGGAAAGGAAAACATTGTACATTCACATTTTCAGGATTGTGATCCCTATGGGCATTACATCTGGGGTGAAGGGAAGAGAAACTTAAGAAAAGATTTAGAGGACATGGTAAAAAATGGATATGAGGGATATTTTACGCAGGAACTGACAGCACCGGCGTATTACCTGGATCCATTTCGTTATGACAAAAGAAATGTGCAGAATTTGAGAATGTACATGGAATAGAGGAGAGAAAGAATATGTGGACAGATGAATTATTTCATGTAAAAAAACCGATCATTGCACTGTTGCATTTGCGGGCGCTGCCGGGGGATCCTCTGTATGAAAAAGATGCAACGATGGGAGAGGTAATTAAAAATGCAGCCAGAGAGCTTCAGGCGCTCCAGGAGGGAGGAGTAGATGGAATTTTGATTGCCAATGAATTCAGCCTTCCGTATGAAAAAAAGGTTTCCTACGTAACTGTGGCAGCGATGGGACGGATTGTGGGAGAATTAAAAAAAGAGATAAAAGTTCCATTTGGTGTCAATATTGTTTCTAATCCATTGGCGACGATCGATTTGGCAGCGGCAGTCGAGGCAGATTTTGTAAGAAGTACATTTACGGGTGCCTATATAGGTGAAAATGGAATTACAGATACGAATATTCCAGAAGTCTTGCGTAGAAAAAAAGCACTTGGACTAGATAAAATGAAATTGCTATATAAGGTAAATCCAGAGTCGGATGTATATCTAGCAGAGAGAAGTCTGGAAAAAATAACAAAATCCATGATTTTTCATTGCTTTCCAGATGGTCTGTGTGTTTCTGGAAGTAGTGCTGGTCAGGAAACGGATTCAAGTTTGGTACGCAGGGTCAAGGCAGTTTCTGGATTTGTTCCTGTTTTCTGTAATACAGGGTGTACGAAGGAAAATGTGGTTGAAAAACTTAGTGAATGTGATGGCGCTTGTGTAGGGACTGCTTTTAAGAAAGATGGTAAATTTGAGAACTTTGTTGAAAAACAGAGAGTCATGGAGTTTATGGATGTAGTTAAGGCGTATCGCTGTACAATGAAAGAAGGCGTATAGACGTTGCATTATTTTTTAGGAATTGACGTTGGTACATATTCAAGTAAAGGAGTTCTAACAGATGAGTCTGGAAAGGTGGTAAGTCGGGCAGTTACTCATCACGGAATGGAAAATCCAGAACCTGGTTATTATGAGCAGGACGCGGATAAGGTATGGTGGAATGATTTTTGCATTTTGTCAAAAATGCTCTTACAGCAGAGTGGTGTAGAACCAGAAAAAATTGCTTGTGTAGGGGGAAGCACATTGGGAGCAGATTGCCTTCCAGTTGATAAGGATGGGCATCCTTTACGAAAAGCAATTTTATATGGTATTGATGCACGTTGCGTGGAAGAAATGGAGTATCTCTCACAGTATTATGGCACAGAAAAAGTAAAAAAACTATTTGGACGTCCAATTTGCAGTGGAGATGTGTCTGCTAAAATTTTATGGATAAAAAATCATGAACCAGAGGTATATAGACGCACACACAAGTTTTTGACAGGTTCTTCTTATCTAACATTTAAACTAACTGGAAAATATGTAATAGATACATTTTTGGGGATGGCTTCATTTCGTCCGCTGTATTATCCGGATGGGAGCATCCATAAAGAAATGTGTAAACCGATTTGTATGCCGGAGCAGTTGGCAGAAGGAATGCCGGTTACCCATATTTGTGGAACGGTAACAAAGCAGGCAGCTAAGGAGACAGGACTCAAAGAAGGAACGCCAGTTATTACTGGAACTGGAGATTCAGCAGCTGAGGCAATCAGTGTAGGAGTACTTGCACCAGGCGATCTGATGGTACAGTTTGGATCGTCCTTATTTTTCTATTGTTGTGCAGATCGGCTGATTCAGGATGAGCGAGTGCGCGGAAATCCATTTTTAATTCCAGAAACTTATAGTGTAGCAGCAGGAACTAATAATGGAGGCACACTTCAAAAATGGTATTTGGAACAGTTATTTTCTGAATGCTTGGAAAAGGAAAAAACAGCAGGATTGAATGCATATGAAGAAATGATGAAAGGAATTTCTGAGATTGCACCCGGATCGGATGGTTTGATAACTTTACCCTACTTTGCGGGAGAAAGGACACCGCTGAATGATCCGGACGCAAGAGGAATGATTGTGGGACTTTCATTGAGCCATACAAAAAGGCATTTGTATCGCTCGGCACTGGAAGGAATTGGGTATTCAGTTGCACAGCATATTGACATATTCCGTGAAAATGGTTTGCCTGTAAAACGGATTGCAGCGGCGGGGGGAGGAACGAAAAACGCAGTTTGGATGCAGATGGTGGCGGATATATCAGGAGTATCGTTGGAAACACCAAAGGAAGACATAGGGGCAGCTTATGGAGATGCACTGATGGCAGCGATTGGAGTCGGATTCTACCAAGGTTTTTCAGATTTGCGCCAAGTAATCCAAAAGAAATGTATTTATAAGCCGGATTTAGAGAGGCATGAGTTATACAAGCCGTTTAGAAAGCTATTTGATGAATTATATAGGTGTAATCAGGAAATATTACATAGTTTATCTAAGCATAACAAGTAAATAAAAGATAAGGAAAGGCTTTTTGACTGTAATCATTGATATTACAATTGAAAAGCTTTTTCATTTATAGGTTCCCGATAATGTGTAAAAATGAAATTCAATCAACCGGGCAGAATATATGTTCGAAATTCCGCACTTTCCTTGCAATGAAAACTGTGCTATGGTATACTGAAAAGAAGATTTGGAGGCATTTTGAAGCGTTCTTTTTTTAGTTTGAACCAGATCTTGAACCAGTGAGAAAAGAAAGGAATTTACCGTGATTTCGTATGTAAAAGGCATCCTGGCGGAGAAAGCAAAGGACCGTATCGTGGTCGAGTCCGGCATGATGGGGATCGGGATTTTTGTCCCGATGTCGGTGCTGGAAGTTTTACCGCCGCTCGGGGAAGAGGTAAAGATATATACGCACCTGCAGGTGCGGGAGGATGATATGAGCCTGTACGGCTTTTTAAGCCGTTCGGATCTGGAGATGTTCCGCCAGCTTCTGGGGGTCAACGGCATTGGTCCGAAGGGGGCACTTGGCATCTTGTCGGCGCTGCGTCCGGAGGATCTGCGTCTTGCGGTTATGACTGGGGATGCGAAGGCGATCTCCCGTGCACCGGGCGTTGGGGCAAAGACGGCACAGCGGATCATTCTCGATTTGAAGGATAAAGTACAGGCAGAGGATCTGCTGACACCGCTGTTAGATGGCAGTGCGGCGGTTTCGCCGGCTGCGGGAAACGGGCTTTCAGGCAATGCGGCGAAGGAAGCCGTGGAGGCGCTGGTGGCGCTGGGATATACGAATGCCGAGGCGGTGAAGGCGGTCAAGAGCGCCAATGTGACGGAAGAGATGGATTCCGAGGCGGTATTGAAGGCATCACTGAAATATCTGGCGTTTTTGTAAAACAACCTATGTGTCGGACATTCGAAATTGCTGGATCATAAAAAATAGTGGTGCTTGTGCGTCAGATGAAAATTTGGAATGTGTGGCAGATATGAGAAAATGGAACTGTCATGGCTTAATTGAATGAGAGAGAAAAACAGGAAAGACAGGAAACAAGTATGAGCAGAAGGACGATTACAACCGAGGTGACGGAGGAGGATAAGCGGATTGAGGGAAGTCTCCGCCCGCAGACCTTAGACGAATATATCGGTCAGGAGCGGATCAAATCGACGTTAAAGGTATTTATCCATGCGGCGAAATCCCGCGGCGAGGCGCTTGACCATGTTCTTTTCTATGGACCGCCGGGACTGGGAAAGACGACACTTAGCGGCATTATCGCCAATGAGATGGGAACCCGTATGAAGGTTACTTCCGGTCCGGCAATCGAGAAACCAGGGGAGATTGCGGCGATTCTCAACGGGCTCCAGGAGGGAGACGTCCTCTTTGTGGATGAGATTCACCGCTTAAACCGCCAGGTGGAAGAGGTGCTTTATCCGGCGATGGAAGACTATGCGATCGATATCATGTTGGGAAAAGATTCGACGGCGCGCTCGATTCGTCTGGATCTGCCGAAATTTACGCTGGTAGGCGCGACGACACGCGCGGGGCTTCTGACGGCGCCGCTGCGCGACCGCTTCGGCATCGTGCAGAAGATGGATTTTTATACGCCTGAAGAGCTGCAGACGATTGTCCTGCGGACGGCGGGAGTTCTGAATGTGGAGATTGATAAGACGGGCGCCTATGAGATTGCGAGACGTTCGAGAGGAACGCCGCGTCTGGCAAACCGTCTGTTAAAACGTGTGAGGGACTTTGCACAGGTCAAGTACAACGGCGTGATTACGAAAGAAGTCGCGGATTTTGCACTGGATATCCTTGATGTGGACAAGCTGGGACTTGACAACAACGACCGTGCGATCTTACATATGATTATCGACAAGTTTTCCGGCGGTCCGGTCGGACTGGAGACGCTGGCGGCAGCGCTGGGCGAGGATGCTGGGACACTGGAAGATGTGTATGAGCCATATCTTCTGATGAACGGTCTGCTCAACCGGACTCCGCGTGGGCGGATGGCGACCGAAGCAGCGTATCGGCATCTCGGGTATGCCTGGAATCAAGCAAAAAACGGTATTTCTGAGATTTGATATTTGATTGATTTGAAGGTGGTATTTCTGTGTGGGTGACGTGACAACGTCGAACCATATTTATTATAGATAGAAAGAAGAGAATGCGATGGCAAAACAGTATATAGATGTATTAATTGATGGAAAAGTGTATAGCCTGGGCGGCAGTGAGACGGAAGGATATGTACAGCAGATTGCCACGTATCTGAATGGGAAGATTTTCCAGCTCAAGGCGCAGCCGGGATTTTTGAAAATGCCGGAAGACTACCAGAGTATTATGACTTATCTGAATCTGGCGGATGATTATTTTAAAGAAAAAGAGAGTGCGAAGGCACTTGCATCCGACAAAGAGAGCATGGAAAAAGAGACATATCGTCTGAAACATGAGATGGTCAGCACCCAGATGAAACTCGAGAGTCTCCGCAATGAGCGCACCGTCAGCGAGGAAGAACTGGAGACAGCAAAGAAGGCGGCAAAAGAGGCAGCTGAGCAGGCGGAAGCTGCTAAAAATGAGGTACAGGCGCAGATTGAGCGTGTGAAAAAAGAAGCGCAGGAGCAGATCGAGGCTGTGAAGAAAACAGCACAGGAACAGGTTGAGTCTGCAAGAAAAGAAGCGCAGGGGCAGATCGAGGCTGTGAAGAAAACAGCACAGGAACAGGTTGAGTCTGCAAGAAAAGAAACGCAGGGACAGATCGAGGCTGTGAAGAAAACAGCACAGGAACAGGTTGAGTCTGCAAGAAAAGAAGCGCAGGAGCAGATTGAACGTGCGAAGAGAGAGGTACAGGAGCGCGTGGAATCCGCGGAAAAAGCAGCCCAGGATCGCGCTGCCAGGGCGGAGCAGACAGCCCGGGAGCAGGCAGAAGCTGCAAAGAAAGAGGCATTGGAACAGATTGCGGATGCAAAGAAGGAAGCAAACGATTTCCGTGGAGAAGCAGAGGTTTGGAAGCAGGAGGCAGAAGATCAGCGTCTGGCGGTCGAGTCATCCCAGAGTGAAATCGCTTCTTTGCAGGACAAGCTGGAGATTCTCAAACAACAGCTTGAAGAAGCAAGACAGGCGGCGACAGCTGTGCAGACGGAAAAATCGCAGCTGAAAGCACGTCTGATGCAGACGGAACAGGAAAAACAAAGTGTAAAAGAGCAGCTGAGCCAGCTGGAGCAGGAAAAACAGACGATAAAGAAAGATCTGGAAGAGAGCCTCCAGGAGGCAGGGGCAGCACGTGAGGAACTGGCAGCTGTCCGTCAGGCACAGGTGGAGGCATATATGAAGCGGAAGCCATTTCCCAAGAGACAGGGAACGGTGGAACTGAAAGATGCAATTCTGCGGTTATAATGGGTGAAATGATATGAAAAAAAAGGTGGAAATTCTGGCACCGGCGGGTTCCTTCGATAGCATGAAAGCGGCGGTGGCAGCGGGGGCGGACGCAGTCTATATGGGCGGCAGCCGTTTCGGAGCCAGGGCATATGCGGAAAATCCGGATGAAATGGGGATGCTGGAAGCGATCAACTACGTGCATCTGCATGGGCGCCAGCTTTATATGACGGTCAATACGCTGGTAAAGGAAGACGAGATGGATGACTTATACGACTATCTGCTTCCGTATTACCAGGCGGGACTGGATGCCGTGATCGTGCAGGACATGGGGGTATTTTCTTATATCCGGGAGCATTTTCCGGATTTGCCGGTTCATGCGAGCACACAGATGACGATTACCGGACCGGAGGGCGCGGCGCTTATGACGAGAATGGGCGCGGTCCGCATCGTTACAGCGCGTGAACTTTCATTGGAAGAGATACGCCGCATTTATCAGGAGACGGGCGTGGAGATAGAGAGCTTTGTTCACGGGGCTCTCTGTTACTGTTATTCGGGACAATGCCTGTTCAGCAGCCTGATCGGCGGCAGGAGCGGCAACCGGGGACGATGCGCTCAGACCTGCCGGCTTCCGTTTGATGTCCTTCGGCGGCTGGATGAGAACAACCCGAATGAAAACAAAAACAAAAAGAAAGAAAATGGCGTGTTAAATCCGGGTGATTCCAAGTATGTGCTCAGTCTCAAGGATCTTTGTACGCTGGATATTTTGCCGGATATTCTGGAAGCAGGCGTTTATTCCTTGAAAATCGAGGGGCGCATGAAGAGTCCGCGCTATACGGCAGGCGTGGTGCGCCTGTACCGGAAATATGTAGATTTATATTTAAAGAATGGCAGAAAAGGTTACCGGGTTGACCCGAAAGACCGGAAGGAGCTGCTGGATCTGTTTGACCGCGGCGGTCAGACGTTAGGCTATTATACCGAGCACAATGGACGCGATATGGTGGTCTGCCATGAGAAACCGGCATTCCGCCAGGAAAACCGGGAACTTTACCAGTATCTGAACAAAACGTATGTGGAAGCAGAGGTGAAAGAACCGGTTCAGGGGTTTGCGCGTGTCTGTGAAGGCGAACCGCTGCAGCTGACGCTTCAATACGAAGATCCGCTGACGGGAGAAAGCCGGATGGCAGGCGGAATCGGAGCAGTTGTCCAGACGGCAGTGAAACAGCCGATGAGCAAGGAACGGATTGAGAAACAGCTCGGAAAAACGGGAAATACGCCGTATTATTTTGAAAATCTGGAAGTGGAGACAGGCGGCAGCCCCTTTGTGCCGGTGCAGGAGTTAAATGAACTCCGCCGCTCTGCGTTTGAGCAACTGACCGAGGAGATACTGCGTCCATACCGCCGGGAGATACCGGAAAATAGGGCGTGCGGGACAGGAAAAGGGTGGCAAAATCCGGAAGAAAAGAATCTGGAAGAAAATAACCAGACAGGTTCGGAATCAGAAAAAACCAGCCCGGCTCAGGACGTTGAACTCACAGCGGGTTTACCTGTACAGAGCCAGAAAATGCTGTTTGAGAATAAAAAAGGGAATAAAACAGCTCTGTACCACATCCACGTTTCGGTCGAACACCCGGCACAGTTAAAAGTGGCGTTATCCGTACCGGAAGTCGGAGCCATCTATCTGGATAGTGCTGAATTTGGCGTCGAACAGTGGAACGAATGGGTATCGCGCTGCCATGAGGCAGACAAGCAGTGTCTTTTGGTAATGCCGCATATTTTCCGCGATCGGGCAAAGGAATATTTTGAAACACATCGTTCCAGGCTGGAATCGGCGGGATTTGACGGTCTTGTCATCCGGGCATGGGAAGAGCTGGAACTGGTGCGCGAGTGGAAGATTTCCATCCCGCTTGTGATGGATTATGGTATTTATACGATGAATCACCGGGCGGAGGATTTTGTGCGGGAGATGGCGCCGGAGCTTTCGATGCGTTTTACCCTTCCGGTCGAGCTCAACAGCCGGGAGTTGGAGGCGCGCGACAGCCGGGAACGGGAACTTCTCGTATATGGTTCGATCCCGGTCATGGTAACCGCCCAGTGCATCCGGAAAACAGTGGAAGGATGCAGTAAATGTCCGGAATATCTGTATCTGCGGGATCGCAAAAAGAAGGTATTTCCGGTAAGGAACCAGTGCCGTTTCTGCTGCAATACGATCTACAATTCCAGCCCCCTGTCGCTTTTGAAGGATAAAAAGCAGATAGACCGCCTGCAGCCGGAGGTGCTGCGTCTGGCATTTACGTCGGAGAGTGCGGCACAGACCGGGGAAGTGCTGGATGCCTACGTGAAGACCTTCCTCCATCAGGAACCGGTGGAGCTGGAGGGCGAATTTACAAGAGGTCATTTTAAGAGGGGCGTAGAGTAGCGTGTGTACCGGGAATCTTCCGGGTACACATGAAAAGGAGGATCACCATGATAAATCTTGTGACAACGATGTCCAGGTATCTGATGATATTGCTGATACTGATTTATACATATTACAATTTCCGCTTTTTTTCACTGCCGGATGACGAGTCGAAACTCCGGCTCTGTCGTCTGCAGAATGTACCGCTGTTTTTGATATTTCTTCTGTCGGGTACGATCATTTATCTACAAACCGAGGATGAGGCAGTTGTGCTGTTTTTCGGCGCGCAGCTTGTCTTTTTTGTCCTGTACCAGCTCTTATACCGGCTGTTTTACCGGAATGCGTCGAGACTGTTGCTGAACAACACGTGTATGCTTCTGTGCACCAGTTTTATCATGCTGACGCGCATCTCGATGGACAAGGCGGTCCGCCAGTTTATCATCATGGCAGTTGCGGCGATTATCACAATGATTATACCATATGTGATAGATAGAACCTGGCAGCTCGCTAAGATACCGTGGGTGTACGGCCTGATAGGTCTGGCGCTGCTGCTGGTTGTCTGTGTGATCGGCAATACCAGCTTCGGCGCGCAGCTTTCGATCAGTATCGGCGGATTTTCGTTCCAGCCGTCCGAGTTTGTTAAGATCAGCTTTGTATTCTTCGTGGCGACGATGTTTTACCGCTCAACGGAGTTTAAAAATGTGGCGATCACGACCGGCGTGGCGGCGGCGCACGTGTTGATTCTGGTGTTATCCAAGGATCTGGGAAGTGCGCTGATTTTTTTCCTCGCCTATGTCCTGATGCTGTTTATTGCAACCTCCAACTGGCTGTATCTGGCTGGCGGTCTTGGAAGCGGCTGTGCGGCTGCGATGCTGGCGTATAAGCTGTTTTCGCATGTGCGTGTCCGCGTGGAAGCATGGCAGGATCCGTGGAGTGACATCGCAGGAAAAGGATATCAGGTTACGCAGGCGCTCTTTGCGATCGGCACAGGCGGCTGGTTTGGCATGGGACTTTACCAGGGGATGCCGAAGAAGATACCGGTTGTCGAGAAGGACTTCATTTTTGCGGCGATCTCGGAGGAGCTGGGCGGCATCTATGCGCTCTGTATTCTCCTGATCTGTCTGGGCTGCTTCATGCAGTTCATGCTGATTGCGACCCGGATGCAGGCATTATTTTACAAGCTGATCGCGTTTGGTCTGGGAATTGAGTATGTGGTGCAGGTGTTCCTGACGATCGGCGGCGTGACCAAGTTTATCCCGTCCACCGGTGTGACGCTGCCACTTGTCAGCTACGGAGGCAGTTCGATTCTCAGCACATTTATCCTGTTTGGCGTGATACAGGGACTATATGTCCTGAAACGGAATGAGGAAGAAGAGGAGGAGCAGCAGTTTGATGAGGCAGAAGGATGAAATGGAAAGAACTGAAAATGCGAGAGCGCGTTCAAACCGTCATATTCTGTGGCTGACCTATGGGATTGCGGCGCTCTTTATCGCGATGGCCGTTTATTTTGGCTGGTTTATCCAGTTTAAGAGTGAAAATGTGATCGGCAGCTCTTATAATGCGAGGCTCGATCTCCTCTCAGACCGGGTGACCCGCGGTTCGATTATGAGCAATGATAAAACGGTGCTGGCGCAGACGAACGTTGCAAGTGATGGAAGCGAGAAACGCTATTATCCGTATGATTATCTGTTTGTCCATTCGGTCGGATATTCCGGCAAAAATGGAAAAACAGGTCTGGAGTCGCTGGCGAATTTCTACCTGCTTTCCTCCCATGTGAATCTGATTGAGAAAACGATCAATGAATTTCAGGGGAAGAAAAATCTGGGCGACAATGTGATTACGACGCTCGATGTGGATCTGCAGCAGACGGCATCCGACGCGATCGGAAAACACCGGGGCGCGGTGATCGTCATGGAACCGGATACGGGAAAGATTTTAACGATGGTTTCCCAGCCGAATTTCAATGCGAATCTCGTCGATGAGCGCTGGGCAGAGTTGATATCGCCGGACAATACGAAGGCGCAGTTAGTCAACCGCGCGACGCAGGGCTTATATCCGCCGGGATCGACGTTCAAGATGCTGACGGTGCTGGAATATATGAAAGAGAACCCGAATACCTGGCAGGACTATGTGTATAATTGTAATGGCTCTTACCAGAATGGCGATTATACGATTAAATGTTACCACGGGACGGCACACGGGGCGCAGAACCTGATTCAGGCATTTGCCAATTCCTGCAACGGTGCGTTTGCGGAGATTGGAATGCAGATTAATTCAGAAAAATTCCGGGCGCTGGCAAATCAGATGCTCTTTAATTCGGAGCTTCCGTACACACTTCCGTACAACCAGAGCACGTTTTCGCTCGACGGCAGTTCGGATGACTGGGAAAAGCTTCAGACCGCGATCGGACAGGGAAAAACCCAGATTACGCCGCTGCATAACCTGATGATCGTATCGGCGATCGCCAACGGCGGCACGCTGATGAAGCCATATATGATCGATCATGTTGAAAATGTGGGTGGTCAGACGGTCAAGAAGTTCCTTCCGTCCGCCTATGGAGCCCTGATGTCTGCGAATGACGCACAGTTTCTGACACATCTCATGAGCCAGGTGGTCGAGATTGGTACAGGTTCCGCGATGCGGGGGGCATCCTATACGGTGGCCGGAAAAACCGGTTCCGCCGAGTTTGAGACAGGTAAGGAGACACATTCCTGGTTTGTCGGTTTCGCTCCGGCGGACAAGCCGAAGGTGGCGATCTGCGTGCTGGCAGAAGAGTCCGGTTCCGGCGGTGCGGTCGCTGCGCCGATCGCAAGACAGGTGCTGGATCGGTATTTTGCGAAATATGGGCAGTAGGACAAAAGAAAAGGGCAGGAAAGCGATTTGAAGCTTTTCCTGCCCTTTTTGTCTCAAATATGCATAGTCACATTTTATTTACACAGCCGTTTCAGATCCCCATAGAATCCCGGATAGGAGATGTTCACGCAGTCTGCATCCAGAATTTCGGTCTCGCCGGAAGCGCCGAGTGCGGCAACGGCGAAGGTCATGGCGATGCGGTGATCCTTCTTGCTGTCGATCACAGCACCGTGCAGCGGCTTGCCTCCGTGGATGATCATGCCATCTTCGGTCTCGGTCACATCCGCGCCCATAGCGGTTAAATTCTCTACCATGACAGCAATGCGGTTTGACTCTTTTACCTTCAGTTCCGCGGCATCGCGTATGACGGTGGTTCCCTCGGCATAGCACGCCATCGCAGCGATCACCGGAAGCTCGTCGATGAGAGTCGGGATGATCGCACCCTCGATCGCGGTTCCAGTCAGCTTACCGGAGCGGACGAGCAGGTCGGCGGTCGGTTCGCCGGAGGCGGTGTTTACATTGAGAAGTTCGATGTCCGCGTTCATCGCCTTGCAGACGCGCAGGATGCCGTCGCGGGTCGGGTTGATACCGACATTTTTAATTAAGATTTCTGAATCCGGTACGATGAGTCCGGCTGCGATAAAAAAGGCAGCGGAGGAGATATCGCCCGGAACCTGAATTTTCTGTCCATAGAGCTGTTTTGCCGGCTGTAAAATCGCGGTGGTTCCTTCTGTGTGGATGTCTGCGCCGAATGCGGACAGCATCCGTTCACTGTGATCGCGGGAGATGTACGGTTCGGTCACGCGGGTTTCTCCGTCGGCATACAGACCTGCCAGCAGAATCGAGGATTTGACCTGGGCGGAGGCAACCGGAGAATTATAATGGATGCCGTGCAGCGGTGAGCCGGTGATATGGAGCGGCGCGCAGCCATTTCCATTGACACTCTCGATCTTTGCGCCCATCTGAGAGAGAGGATCGATGATGCGCTTCATCGGACGTTTCTGGATGGAAGCGTCGCCGGTCAGTGTTGTGTCAAATTTCTGGGCCGAGAGAATGCCGGAGATCAGGCGCGTTGTGGTGCCGCTGTTGCCGCAGTCTAAAACGGAGTCTGGGGCAGTCAGCCCGTGCAGTCCACGTCCGTGGACGAGAACGGTCTCGCCCTGATTTTCGATCGAGATTCCCATTTTGGAAAAACAGGAGATCGTGGAGAGACAGTCTGCGCCCTGCAGGAAGCCGTGGATTTCGGTCAGTCCGTCCGCAAGAGCGCCGAACATGACGCTGCGGTGGGAGATGGACTTGTCTCCCGGAACGGTCAGTTCGCCCCGGAGAGAAGATGTATGGGTAAATTTCATTGAGTTCATAGTTGTACCTGCCTAAACATTAATGTTGAAAGTTAAGTTTGAAACATACATTGCAGTCTACGCGAACAGCGTGTAATTGTATTTCTTCAAACGCGCCCACGCCGCTTCCATCGAAGCCTTGTCGTAGAAGCTGATCCGCAGCGCGCCCTCGCCATGCTCACGGTTGTGGCTGATGCCAATATTTTTGATACTGATTCCTTTACCAGAGAGGATCGAGGAAATGATGGAGATAGCACCTGGCTCGTCCACCACGTCGGCGGAGAAGGTGTATTCCGGCTGTATCGATCCTTTTGGAGTTTCTGCAAACGAATTCCGGTAGTCGCGGGAGGACTCAAACAGCTGGTAGATGGCTCTGGACTGGTGGTCGGACAGTTCTTCCCGCAATGTCGTCAGGGAATCAATGTAGCGATCCAGCACCTCAGTGATATTGCCTGTGTTCGTCATGCAGATCTGTTCCCACATGACCGGAGAAGAGGAGGCAATACGGGTGATATCCTTGAAACCTCCGGCAGCCAGCCGTTTCATCATCTGATCCTCGCTGTCGCAGTCGTGTACCAGGTTGACCAGGCTGGAGGCGATGAGGTGCGGCAGATGGCTGATCGCCGCGACAATGAAATCATGACGATGGTAATCCAGCACCAGGGGCAGCGCACCGATCGCCTTTGCCACATCCACCATACGGTCAGTGTGGGAAGCTGGGGTGTGCGGTGTCGGGGTAATGATATAGTATGCATTTTCCAGCAAATGGTCGGTTGAACTCTCGTAGCCGGTCTTTTCCGAGCCAGCCATCGGGTGTCCGCCGACGAAGCAGCTTTCCATGCCAAGCGCGGCAACGGTCTCATGAATGCTGGTCTTGGTGCTTCCGACGTCAGTCACAATCGCGCCTTCCTTTAAGAACGGTCGGATCTGGCGCAGATAGGATTCATTAAATTCAACCGGTGTGCACAGGAAAATGATGTCGCACTCGCTTAAATGCTCGTCCACGCCGTCCAGAATCAGGTCAACAATGCCGTCTGCATGTGCCTGTTCCAATTTTTCGCGGGTCCGCATATAAGCCATGATCTGAATATCCGGGGCACTGCGTTTCAAACCTCTGGCGATAGAGCCGCCGATCAGACCGAGTCCGATGAAACCGGCGGTAAGATGATTAATCGGTGTATTCATAGCAATTACGCTCTCTTTCATAAGTAGTATAGTAAAAAAATGAAACTAGAAATTATTGTAGAATAGAACAAGTCACTTGTCAACGATTTTACGCGTTGAAGTGAAAAAGAAATTTTTTTGCATCTGTTTATTACTAAATTTGCGAAAATGCGATTGATTTCACCGCCTTTGAACAGGGAAATTGTCGCATTTTCAATGCTTTTCAAAATAAAACGAATAAATTTTGTATAAAGGTGTTGTTTTACTTGAAATTTTCTCTATTTTCTTGTACAATATGAACAGAGGTTAAAATACAAGAAGAAAACATCAAAATAAATAGACGGGAGGACTTAACTATGAACGTGTATGGGACAAAACAAATCCGCAATGTAGTGTTACTGGGGCACGGCGGTGCCGGCAAGACAACGGTAGCAGAGGCGCTGGCACTGGTAACAGGTACTACCAAGAGAATGGGAAAAGTTCCAGAAGGAACCACCATCAGCGATTATGATAAAGAAGAAATCAAGAGACAGTTCTCTATCTCCACCACGCTGATTCCGTTGGAGTATCAGGGAGAAGATGGACCGATCAAGATTAACCTGTTAGATACCCCTGGCTATTTTGATTTTGTGGGAGAAGTAGAGGAAGCTATCAGTGTAGCAGATGCAGCAATCATCGTTGTAAACTGCAAGGCTGGCATCGAAGTCGGAACCGAGAAAGCATGGGAACTCTGTGAAGAGTACAACCTGCCGCGCCTGTTCTTCGTTACCAACATGGATGACGATCAGGCAAGCTTCCGTGAGCTGATCTTAAAACTGGAGAAACAGTTTGGCCGTAAGATCGCGCCGTTCCAGGTGCCGATCCGTGAAAATGAAAAATTTGTCGGCTTTGTCAATGCGGTAAAGATGGAAGGCCGCCGTTTCACTCATTTAAGCGAATATGAGAAATGCGAGATTCCGGAGTACACCAAGAAGAACCTCGGCATCATCCGTGATGCGCTGATCGAGGCAGTGGCAGAGACGAGTGAAGAATATATGGAGCGCTATTTCTCCGGTGAAGAATTTACACAGGAAGAGATCGCACAGGCGCTGCGTGAGCACGTAAGTGAGGGCAACATCGTTCCGGTTATGATGGGTTCCGGTGTCAATGCACAGGGCTTCGCATATTTGCTGCAGGCGATCGATAAATACTTCCCGTCACCGGACAAGTTCGAGTGTGTCGGTGTCGATGTATCGACCGCAGAGCGCTTTACCGCTAAATATAATGACGATGTATCCCTGTCGGCACGTGTTTTCAAGACTGTGGTTGACCCGTTCATCGGCAAATACTCCCTGATGAAGATTTGTACCGGTACCTTAAAACCGGATACCGTTATCTACAATGTAAACAAAGATGCTGAAGAGAAAGTTCAGAAAGTATATGTTCTCCGCGGCAAGGATGTCATCGAGGTTCCGGAATTAAAGGCTGGCGATATCGGCGCGGTTGCCAAATTAAACGTTACTCAGACCGGCGATACCATCGCAGTCCGCACGGCTCCGATTGTATACCACAAACCGAAGATTTCTACCCCGTATACCTACATGGCATACGCAGCTAAGACCAAAGGCGATGAGGACAAGATCTCCAGTGCACTGGCGAAGATGATGGACGAAGATCTGACACTCAGAAGCGTCAGCGATACCGAGAACCGTCAGACCTTACTTTACGGCATCGGCGAGCAGCAGCTCGAAGTTGTTGTCAGCAAGCTGCAGGCAAGATATAAAGTAGACATTGTGCTCAGCAAACCGAAATTTGCATTCCGCGAGACACTTCGCAAGAAAGTAGAAGCACAGGGCAAATATAAGAAACAGTCCGGTGGACATGGACAGTACGGCGATGTTAAGATGTCCTTCGAGCCGTCCGGCGATCTGGAGACACCATATGTATTTGAAGAGAAGGTATTTGGCGGTGCCGTTCCAAAGAACTACTTCCCGGCAGTTGAGAAGGGTATTCAGGAATGCGTACAGAAGGGTCCGTTGGCTGGATATCCGGTTGTCGGTGTGAAAGCAACCCTGTTAGATGGTTCCTATCATCCGGTTGACTCCTCCGAGATGGCATTCAAGATGGCAGCGACGCTGGCATTCAAGAAAGCGTTCATGGAAGCGAATCCAGTTCTCCTTGAGCCGATCGCATCTCTGAAAGTAACCGTTCCGGATAAATTCACCGGCGACGTCATGGGCGATCTGAACCGCAGAAGAGGTCGTGTTCTCGGTATGAACTCCAACCATCACGGCAAACAGATCATCGAGGCAGATATCCCGATGTCCGAGCTGTTTGGTTATAACACCGACCTTCGTTCCATGACCGGCGGTATCGGTGAATTCTCCTATGAGTTCAGCCGCTACGAGCAGGCTCCGGGCGATGTACAGAAGAGAGAAGTGGAGGCGAGAGCGGCAGAAGCTGAATAATGGCGGATGAAGTGCTTACCGTTTCGGTCAAAAATATGATATTCTTATATAAATAAGCAGAAAACCGCCGCAGGCGGCTGAGTGGATCGATACCGATTCATCAAGGCTGTCAGCGGCGGCTTTCTCTTTCTGGAAGGTCTTTCGGATCGATATGGTTATAGGCTGTGCTTGAATTGAACAAAGCGCTGCGAATGTTATCGATGGGACAGGCGAGAAGTTAAGGCAGTGAATGCGGATGCCAAATTGCTACGAATTGCGTTCTTTTGCAATTTTCAAAAAGAAGGCTATAAATTGTAAGAAAATAGAAAAGACTACCCACCTGTAAAAAGGTATAATGTTGCAAAGAGAACAACTTATACAGACAGGTGGGTGGCCTTTTTATGATAGAGAAAAATGAGAAAAGCGGGGAACTCATGGAAGTAAAAGAACAGGCAAAAACAGTTCGGAAACATCCGGAGCGGATGATCGTGCGTATCTGGCTGGTGCTGGCGCTTATTTGTCTGCTGGCGGGTCTGATCGCCCAGTATACGTTCCGGCTGAAAGAACCGCTGTTTCTGCACTACAGCCAGTCGGCTTATCTGGGCTGTGGGCTGGACGGAGTAGAAACTTCGGATGTATGGTATACACAGGTAAATTTTGCCTATCTGACGGATGTGACGGATGAGATCTGTGTGAGAGAAATTCGTTTTTCAGAGTTGCCTGAACTTCAAATGCAGGAAATGCGGGAGACAGTCCAGTCAGCGGGACAGTATGCGCTTCATCGCCTGGATGCTACGCTTTCGATTGAAGATCCGCAGCATAACGGGATCCGTCAGTGGAGAATCCTGACGCGGGCGCAGGTGCTCTATTCAGATGGAAACACAGCGGACGTAAAAATTGGTAATCTGGTACTGATTGCAAATCCGGAGGGCGGGAGCGCCCTGGAAAATCCAAGTTCCAGCGCCAATTCAGATGGAACGGCCACACAGGTTTACACCGTTCAGAAAGATGGAACCATCGAAGTAAAAGGCTGCATTGCGTCAGCCGGGGAGATGGAAAATTTTTCGATGACCTTAAATGGAGAGCCTATCCCAGCCCAAAAAGAAGGGGAAGATCCGAAACGGCTGACAGTAAAAACGGGTGATGTCCTGACGTTCCAGAGCCATTGGATTGGCAAAGAGGAAGACCAGTCGCCGCAGGTATTTCATTCAGGAGTTGCAGTGCTTTCATATATCGGCAAAGATGGCGGGGAGCAGGTTCTTTCATTTGAAAATGAATACAGGAAGAGAAGGGAGCTTCGCTTTATTGATGTGTGGAAATATCTGCTGAAAGAGGAGGCATTTAAGTGAAAACGGGAGATCATAAGATTTTAGCCGGTCTGATTCTTGCTTCGATTCATATTAATCTGTTCCATGTGATGCTGCTGCCGCCCTGCATCGGGTTCCTGATTTTATATATCGGGATTCTCCAGAAAGAGCGGCAGGCTGGATTTTTCCAGATGGATGTAAAAGAGATGAGAGTGTACCGGGCAGCAGGGGCGGCGCTTGTGCTGGTGACTGCTTTTTCTAGCTTCCTGTCCATGTTCTGGAGGCGGCCGGACGGAACCATCTGGTCGCTGATTCCCTGTATGCTGGAATATGTGGTGCTCTATGGACTGATGGAAAGCTACACCGCAGGTTCGCCCAGACATTCCTATCACTCCGAACTGTGCTGTGGATATGCTATGGTAATGGGAGCAGCACTGTGTGGGTACGCAGTCAGCCTGATTCTGCATATCGCGCTGTGGCAGCTCTTTGCGTCTATGATTATTTTGGTCTGCCGGTTTATGGTGGTTATGGTTGTTATAGGGGCGAAGAAAGAGGCATAAAAAATAAAAAGCCGTAATCAGATATACTCGCCCATGGGATTAAACTCATGAGCGAAAGTATAAGGTTACGGCTTTTCTATGTTGAAAATTCTGGTTTTCAAATAATCAAAGATAACATGGAATGTTGATGTTTCGGTTCCGATGTATCTTTCCAATTTTTATTTAAAATTCTCCTCCGCATACCGGCGCAGCTCATCACGGAAATCCGGGTGTGCGATGGCGATCATGGCATCCGCTCGTTCTTTTAAGGTAAGCCCGGTCAGTTTTGCGATACCGTACTCGGTCGCCACGTACTGAATCATGGTACGCGGTGCAGATACGGTGCTGCCGCCCGGAATGAACGGTACGATGTTGGATTTTAAGGAGCCATCTTTTTTCTTGTGGGTGGAAGCAAGGCAGATAAAGCCCTTGCCTCCCTCGGAGCGGAATGCGCCCTCCAGGAAATCCATCTGTCCGCCGATACCGGAGAGCTGTCGGGTGCCGGCAGACTCGGCATTTTCCTGTCCCATCAGATCCAGCTCGACACCACCGTTGATACTGATGACATTTTTCATCTCACCGATGCGGTACGGGGAGTGGACGTAATCGACGTCAGCCGGATGGAAGAGCTGCGGCTCATTATCCAGCCAGTCATATAATTCCTGAGAGCCCATGGCAAGGTTCCAGGTAGAATAACCGTTGTCAATTTCCTTCTTCTTGTTGGTCAGCTTGCCAGCCTTATAGAGGGCTAAAAAAGCATCGCTGATGGTGCCGGTGTGGCAGCCGAGGTCGGTTTTGTCGGACTGTGCCAGCATATTGGCAACGGTAAACGGAACGCCGCCGACGCCCAGGGAAAGGACAGCGCCGTCCGGGATCTCCTCAACGACACGTTTGGCAATTTCAATATCAACGGCGCTCGGATCGCGGTAGGTGCGGATCGGAAGCGGCTCATGCTCGCCCTCGACGATGAAATCTGCCTCTGAGAGGTGGACACGGTGGGAACCATCGACGCCCTGTAAGCGCGGGAGGCGCTCATTGATCTCGAAGATGACGGTACGCGCATTCTCAAAGATGGTGCGCCATGCATAGTTGGAAATACCCAGTCCGCAGTAGCCGTCCGCATCCGGTCTGGAAACCGGTACAAAGGCAACATCCACGCGAATGTGGTGGCGGTACATTTCCGGCAGGGAACGCAGCATCATCGGCATAAACTTGCAGAGCCCACGGGTCTGCAGCTTGCGCTCATAATCGCCGATGTGCCAGCTGTAGTAGCTGAATGCTTTCTGCTCCGGGTCGCTTTCGACAACCTCGATGCGCGGGCGGATGACTAAACCGCCGCGGATCTTGACATCGGTCAGCTCATCCCTGCGTGCTGCCAGCGCACGGTCGAGAAGCTCCGGAAATCCAGCACCAAAGCCATAATCCACCCAGTCGCCCGGTTGAACGGCCTTGACGGCGGTCTCAGCACTTACAAATTTGCCTGCGTAATTGTTAGACATAGTAAAAATCCTCCATCGGTATGAAATTCATAATTTTCTAGTTTCCATCATATCCCAGAAAGCGCTTTTTTGCAACTTCCAAAGACAATTCCAAAAGACAATTTTTAAGCTGGGTTTTAAGATAAGTTTAATACGGAAATAGTTGACAAAATAGGTGTTTATGATAAAATTAAGTGTTTATAAATAAGAGTTGATCTTTTACACAGCAGGCAGAAGTGCCTGTATTTTTATGTAATAGGAAATTCCTTGGAATCCCCTATTACACAAAAAGGCACTAACGTGCCAATGATGTGCACTTGCGCGAAGCAGAAACATGTCGCAAGCGACCGCGCTCGGCGCGAGAATGTGACTGTAAAGAATACAACAAATATAGAAAGAGAGGAGTTACGACAAATGAAAACAAATACGGATTTATTTGAAAAAACACCCGTACCGAAGGCGGTCGCAACCATGGCGGTTCCGACTATGATTTCCATGCTGGTGGTTGTTATCTATAACATGGCGGATACATTTTTCATCGGTCAGACGAAGGATCCGCTGCAGGTGGCGGCAGTTTCGCTGGCAACGCCGGTCTTTATGATTTTTATGGCATTAGGCCATCTGTTCGGTATCGGCGGCAGCTCAGCGATATCGAGAGCACTGGGAGAACGCCATAAAGACCGGGCATGTCATATCAGTTCATTCTGCTGCTATGGATCCCTGGGGCTGGGCGTGATAGTGGCTATCCTGTCTGTACTTGGAATGGAAACCATTCTGCATCTCATCGGTGCCAGTGTAAATACGATCGGTTTTGCGAGACAGTACCTGGCGATTATTGCAATCGGCGCGCCGTTTATTATGTTTTCAACTGCATTTGCGAATATTCTGCGGGGAGAAGGCGCATCGAGAGAATCGATGGTCGGAAACCTGTTAGGTACCGTAGTAAATATTATTTTGGATCCGATCATGATCCTGGTGCTTGGCTGGGGAGTGACCGGTGCAGCGCTTGCGACGATCATCGGCAATATTGCGGCCTGTCTTTACTATATTGCTTATTATCTACGGGGAAAATCGACACTGTCGATTCATTTCCGTGATTTTAAGATGGGAGATGGAATCGTTTCCGGCGTGGCAGGGATCGGTATTCCGGCTTCCTTAAATAACATCCTGATGAGCTTTGCCAATATTATCCTGAACCAGGCGCTGGTCGGTTACGGTGACACACCGGTAGCGGCGATGGGGGTTGCGATGAAATCCAATATGCTTGTTGTCCTGCTGCAGATTGGTCTCTGCGTGGGAATCCAGCCGCTGATTGGTTATAATTATGGAGCGCGCAACAAGAAACGCCTGATGTCGGTATTCAAATTTACAGGATTTGTATCGGTTATTATGGGAACGATTCTGACATTGTTTATGATTGTCGCAAGAAAGACAATGATTCAGATGTTTATTAATGATGCGGAAGTTGTCCAGTATGGTATTCAGATGGTGGTTGCGCTCCAGCTTTCTGCGCCATTCCTTGGTATCTTATTCCTCTGCATCAATACGATCCAGGGAATGGGAAAAGCGCTTCCGTCGCTGATTCTTACGATCTGCCGCCAGGGACTGATTTTTATTCCGCTGATTTTCGTGCTGAATGCGATGTTTGGCCTGGATGGAGTTATCTATGCACAGCCGGCGGCTGATTATCTGTCGATTGTGGTGGCGATTTTGATTTGTGCACATCTGTTCCGAACGATGGATCATAGAGAAGAGAAAGCAGAAGGCTGAGAAGATTCAATAGATTCAATAAGGAAAAATATGCTTAAAGAAAATAAAAGAGAAGAAATCACAAAGAACATAGAGAAGAGGGAAGCCCTTGTAGAACAGGTGGCAGATAGAATCTGGCGGATCGGTGTGGAATTGCCGCAGAATCCTTTGCGGGAACTCAACAGTTACCTGATCAAGGGAAAAGAAAACGAGCGTGATCTTCTGATTGACACCGGATTTCGGCGCGAGGAATGCCGGGAGGCGCTGTTTGCCGGGCTTCGGGCACTTGGCAGCAGTCCGGATCGGCTGGATATTCTTCTGACGCACCTGCACTCGGATCACACGGGACTCGCCAGGGAGGCGGCAGGGGCGGACAGCTGCATTTATATCAGCGGAACCGATCTGGCAATCTTAAAGGACGGTTTTACACCAGAGCGTCCGCTTCGCCTGGCGGAGCAATTCCGTGCCGGGGGATTTCCGGAGGATGAAATGAAGAAAACGCAGGCGCTCAATCCGGCAGTCCGCTATAAGCTGGATCGGGTTGATGACCGTTTTGTTCCGATTGAGGCAGGCTGGAAATACACGGTAGGAGATTACACCCTGGAAATGATCTCCGTGCCGGGGCATACGCCGGGCAATGCGATGTTCTGGGCAGAGAAGCAGGGCGTCATGTTCACGGGCGATCATATCCTGTTTGATATATCGCCGAATATTACTTCCTGGCTGGAATCGGAGGATTCATTAGGTGACTATCTCGACAGCCTGCGTCTCGCCAGAAAATATCCGGTCCGCCTTGCCCTACCGGGACACCGGAAGACAGGCGATTATGCGGCGCGCATCGAGGCGCTGCTGGCACACCATGAGCGGCGTCTGGAGGAGACGGAGGCGCTGCTTGCCGAACATCCGGGTATGACGGCATATGAGACGGCTGGAAAGATGCGCTGGAAGATCCGTGCCGCCAGCTGGGAAGAATTTCCACCGTCCCAGAAGTGGTTCGCGGTGGGCGAGTGCATGGCGCATCTGGACTACCTTCGCCTGCGCGGCAGAATCCGCCGGGAGATGGACGGAGAAGTGTGGAGATGGTTCACGGTAACGGCTAAATACTGTTAGAATTAACTAACAATTATTACCATTGACTAACAATAGTCTGACTGTATATAATAATAGTAAAGAAAGCGGTAACTGTTCAGTAGGTCTGCGCATTTACTGCGCTGACTGTACGAAAACATGGACCAGCAGACAAAAATCCCATTGCCGTAGGCAATTTTTAATGGATTTTTGCGCGTGACTGTGAAGGTACTGAACAGTTACAGAAAGCGGAATATCAGTCAGGAGGTCGTTGTATGCAGTCGTTGGCAAAGGTGCAGGCGGGAGAGTCCTGTGAAATCAAGTGGATGTTTGGAAATGCGGATGTGATGAACTTTTTGGAGCGCTATGGAATCAAAGAAGGAAGCCGTATCCGGGTCCTTGGACGTGTGCTGGATGGTCTGATCATCGGAAATGGAAAGGTTCGGCTGGCACTGGGCGATGAAGTGGCAGAGCGGATTCAGGTGTAGGTTTGACGGTGATTGAAAGATTGTCGAAAATGTCATGTATTGAAAGAACGTCGAATCTGTCACGTGCAAGTTTGAGAAGGTCACGTTACTTGACATTTCTTCCCATTTATGCTATTCTACCAGATAGCACAAATGCAATGAACGGAAGTAGTAAGCCGCGAAATTTCTACAGAGAGCTGCCGGATGGTGTGAGGCAGCGGAAGGAAGCCGCCGAACTGGTCCGGGAGCAGCCTGTTGAAAGAAGTGTTTTTGAATACCCGAGTAGACAGAGCCGGTCATCCGCCGTTACAGGACGATGAGGAGCACACGGATTCCGTGTGAAATAGAGTGGTACCGCGCAGTTGGAATTTTCGCCCTGCGTCTCTATACAGGTAATGTAGAGACGCAGGGCGTTTTTGACGTTACCGGATTGAAAGAATGTCCGCAAGGGTTGGATGTTATGCAACTGCCAACGGACCAGTCGATTGCAATAATGAATCATCATTTTAGAGACTGGAGCCGGATTTTGACAGGAAATAGCAAAAAATCAGCGTGGGTTAAGCAGAAAACAGGAGGAACAAAGATGTCACAGTACAATCATACCGCCATTGAGAAAAAATGGCGCGAGAACTGGGAAAAACATCCCATCAATGTAAACGATGGAAAGAAAGAAAAATATTACTGCCTGGATATGTTCCCATATCCGTCCGGAAGTGGTCTGCACGTTGGTCACTGGAGAGGCTACGTTATTTCAGATGTATGGAGCCGTTATCAGCTGCTGCGCGGCAAATACGTGATCCATCCGATGGGCTGGGACGCATTTGGTCTGCCGGCAGAGAACTACGCGATCAAGATGGGCGTACACCCGGCTATCTCGACCGAGTCCAACATTAAAAATATTAAACGTCAGATCAACGAGATCGCAGCCATCTATGACTGGGATATGGAAGTAAATACCACAGATCCGGCATTCTACAAATGGACCCAGTGGATCTTCGTCCAGATGTTCAAAAAAGGCCTGGCATACGAGAAAGAATTCCCGATCAACTGGTGCCCGTCCTGTAAGACAGGTCTGGCAAACGAGGAAGTTGTCAACGGCTGCTGTGAGCGCTGCGGTACCCCGGTTACCAAGAAAAACCTGCGCCAGTGGATGCTCAAGATTACCGCGTACGCAGACCGCCTCTTAAATGATCTGGACAAACTGGACTGGCCGGAGAAGGTTAAAAAGATGCAGACTGACTGGATCGGTAAATCTTACGGTGCAGAGGTTGATTTCGGCGTAGAGGGACGCGATGAGAAGATCACCGTTTACACCACCCGCCCGGACACCCTGTACGGTGCAACTTTCATGGTACTGGCTCCGGAGCACGCGATGGCAAAGAGCCTGGCAACCGATGAGACCCGCGAGGCAGTAGAGAAATACATTTTCGATTCCTCCATGCGTTCCAACGTAGACCGTCTGCAGGATAAGGAAAAGACCGGCGTATTTACCGGAACTTATGCAATCAACCCGATCAACGGTGCGAAGGTTCCGATCTGGCTGTCTGATTATGTATTAGCTGACTACGGTACCGGCGCTATCATGTGCGTACCGGCACACGATGACCGTGACTTCGAGTTTGCAAAGAAATTTAATATTCCGATCATCCAGGTTATCGCAAAAGATGGCAAAGAGATCGAGAACATGACTGAGGCGTATACCGAGGCGTCCGGCACGATGATCAACTCTGGCGAGTGGAATGGTATGGAATCTTCCGTACTGAAAAAAGAAGCGCCGGAAATGATTGAGAAGAGAGGTATCGGTCACAAGAGAGTCAATTATAAGCTGCGTGACTGGGTATTCTCCCGTCAGCGTTACTGGGGCGAGCCGATCCCGATCGTACACTGCCCGAAGTGCGGCAACGTACCGGTTCCGGAGGATCAGCTTCCGTTAAAACTTCCGGAGGTAGAAAGCTATCAGCCGACTGGTACCGGCGAATCCCCGCTGGCAGCCATCGACGAGTGGGTCAACACCACCTGCCCGTGCTGCGGCGCTCCGGCAAAACGTGAGACAAACACCATGCCGCAGTGGGCTGGATCTTCCTGGTACTTCCTGCGCTATGTAGATAACAAGAATGATAAAGAACTGGTATCCCGTGAGAAAGCAGACAAATATCTGCCGGTTGATATGTACATCGGCGGTGTTGAACATGCAGTACTGCATCTGCTGTATTCCCGTTTCTACACCAAGTTCCTGTGCGATATCGGTGTTATTGACTTCGACGAGCCGTTCAAGAAGCTGTTCAACCAGGGTATGATCACTGGTAAGAATGGTATCAAGATGAGTAAGTCGAAAGGCAATGTCGTATCCCCGGACGATCTGGTACGCGACTACGGCTGCGATTCCCTGCGTCTCTATGAGCTTTTCGTAGGACCGCCGGAACTGGATGCAGAGTGGGATGACCGCGGTATCGAGGGCGTATCCCGTTTCCTGAACCGTTTCTACAACCTGGTTATGACCAGCAAGGACAAAGACATCAAAGAGACCAAGGAAATGGTTAAACTGCGCCACAAACTGGTATTCGACATTGAGCAGCGTTTCGAGCAGTTCAGCCTGAATACCGTTATCTCCGGTTTCATGGAGTACAACAACAAGCTCATCGATCTGGCGAAGAAAGAGGGTGGCATCGACAAAGAAACCCTCAAGACCTTCACTATCCTGCTGGCACCGTTCGCACCGCATCTGGGTGAAGAGCTGTGGCAGGAGCTCGGCGGCACCGACAGTGTCTTCCATGCTTCCTGGCCGGAGTGCGATGCAGAGAAGATGAAGGATGACGAGAAAGAGGTAGCCGTTCAGATCAACGGCAGAGTCCGTGCGACCATCACCGTACCGGCAGACATCTCCAAAGAAGATGCCATCGCCGCTGGTAAAGAGGCTATCAAGGACAAGCTGACTGGAAATATCGTAAAAGAAATTTATGTTCCGGGACGGATTGTGAATATTGTTATGAAATAAATTGTGAAAAATCCGGGCGGAATCAAGCGGGATTATTGAGATTGATCCGTTGGACTAAAAAACAGCATCCTGTGTATTTCGAGAAGAAAATACACAGGGTGCTGTTTTTTGCTTTTTGTTTCATAGAAAATTGCGTCCTATGAAACAAAAAAACGCATTAGGAAGCGTTTGAATGCGGGAATCCGATCATCTGGAAAAGAGGGACAGAACAAAATTTTCTAGCGGTAGCATCGGAATAGCCGATCTTTTCTTCACCGCTTCGGGGCTCCTTACATTATGTGCTGTCCGAAAGAACAGCAGAAAAGTTTCGTACCAAGAAGATTTCCCTTGGCTCATCTTCTTGATATTTGCGATAATTATTAATGGAGTCTATTTTATTTGGACATTGAATAGAAGTTTTCCTTTACATACGCTGTATTGGATATATTCAGCATTTTTGATCTGGACATTTCGAATTTTATATTCGGAGTCGTTCATGAACGGACTTTGCTGGATGTGCCGCATCAACTTGATTTTCCAGGTGTTGCTACTTGTTTCTGGTCGTGGCAGATATTTTTATGAAACCTGGGGCGGATCACGTTTTGTGGGAACTGTTAACGACCCGAATCAGTTCGCATTTTTCATTTTTATCATGATGCTGGTGCTTTTTATGGAGTACTGGCGGAAAGCCGTTTATACGGCGAAAGCGCGTATTGGCTTTTGGGGAATGTTTCTGGTAGGTGTGTTCTTGATTGTTAAAGCAAAATCGACCGGAATGTCTGTAGGTTTACTGGTATTTTTTGCTGTGCTTGCATGGCAGTTTTTCTGGGATAAATGTTGTCATTCGAAGCAAAAGAAAGTTTGGTGGTTTGGCGGTGCCGCATTTTTGGTGCTTCTGGCAGTCGGCGTGTATTTGATTTCGCCGGGAGCGGATTTTGATGTTTCCCAGACGGATTATACACTTCTTTCGCGGATTCAACAGAAGATATGGAAGCTGGCGAATGGAAATATCTATGATTTACTTTATGATCGAAGCGCAGAACGACTGGTGTTAGAACCGCAGTATCTGTTATGCGGAGCCGGAGAGGGATTTTTTGAGCGGTTTATTCCATATGATGGATTTGAGGCACTTTTGAGTCCGGGTGTTTTTGATGTGTTTCATGTCAACGAGATTCATTCCAGCTTTTTTGATGTCTGGTTTTCGTATGGATTGATTCCGACTACCTTTTTGGTGTACTGGATTGGAAGAAATGTGATTCGCTGCGACCGGGCACAGCGGGCGGCAGTGCTGGCACTGCTGGCGGAAAGTTTTACGTTGATGAACTGCAGGCAGCCGTTTTTCTGGTTTATCTCAGTCGAGAAGACTCCCACCTCTTCAGGTGGTGAGTAATAGCAAATTTGTCTCAGTGGGAGTCCATTCTCCGACTGAGATAAACGCTCCGCGAGGATGCGCAGTGATTCTGTAAAGAATATGTCAGCTTCGCTGACCAGAATCACGCGCCAAGTCTCACGGACGTTCGACTTGAATATTGTGATGGCAGGGATGTCCGGGAAGAAGAAAAATACGGAATATGAGTAAAAATGGATCAGGGGTGCTTTTCGAGAGAGGAGTACTCCTGATCTGCTAAATGAATATTTGCAAATTTTGATGTATGATTGAGGATTTCTCTTGCATCCTTTGGGGGAATATGATACATTTATCCTATCAAGCATATATTTTTCTTTATCAACTATTCAAATGTATCTAATGTTCTAAATTAATCTAAGAAAATCTTATGCTTATCCAAGTCAACAACAATTGAAGAGCAGGAGATTTTCGATGGATGATGAAGAAATGAAATTCTCCTGTCAGAAGGGAGAATGAATGAGAAATAGGAATTCTGTAAAAGTAAGGCGGGATCACAAGGACACGTTGTTTCGGATGATTTTCAGTACGAGAGAGAGTCTGTTGAGTCTGTATAATGCGGTAAATCATTCACATTATACGGATGCAAAAGAGTTGGAGATCGTGACGCTGGAAAATGCGGTTTATATGAATATGAAAAATGACCAGGCATTTTTGCTGGATATGCAGTTGAATTTGTATGAACACCAGTCAACCTGGAATCCGAATATGCCGCTACGTTTTCTGATTTATGTGACGAAAGAATACCAGATGCTCATTCGGAATCAAACGCTGTATGCGTCAACGCTGGTGGAATTGCCGACCCCACACTTTGTTGTATTTTACAATGGAGAAGAGGAGCGGGAAGCGGAAAGTGTTCTGAAACTGTCACATTCATTCTGCCAGAAGGAAGATGAACCAGAGCTGGAATTGATAGTGAAGGTATTGAATATTAATCTGGATAAAAAACAGAGGATTCTGGAAACTTGCTGCCTGTTGAAAGAGTATATGCTTCTGGTTGACAAGATTCGTAAATATGCGGCAGAGTATAAGGACATAAACTGGGCGGCAGAGCAGGCTGTGACGGAATGTATTGAGGAAAATATACTGGCTGATTTCCTAAGAAAGAATCGAACGGAGGCGATAGAGGTGTGTATTTTCGAATATGATGAGAAACGGGAAAAGGAATTGATTCGGAAGGCAGAGTATGCGGAAGGTAAGAAGGAAGGATTAAGGGAAGGGCAGAAGCAGGGTGAGAAACGGGTGTTTGGAATTTATAGATTATATCGAGATAAATATACAGAAAACCAGATTGCAGAACAGATGAAGATAGATGTGGATGAAGTTAGGAATATTTTGGAAAAGTTTAAGGAATAGGTGCGGCGGTTGGTTATACATATGCGGATTAGCTGGATAACTGGACGGATGCGCTTATGATTGCATACGCAGATTTGCTTACATCCATATCGTGTTTACATACCGTGCACTGGTAGCAGCGGTGTGCGCGTGGAGTGGAATGTGCATGGTAAAAATGGAGTTTGTGTTTTATGGATAGCAGTGTGCTAAAGTTTTAGAAGCAATTTCTATAGATAGAACGCGAAAAAGAGCTCTAAACGAAATAAGGATGGAAGAAATCACCCCCCAAAGTGAATTCTTCCATCCCTTTTCTTTACTCTTTTACAATCCGAAACTCCCTCCATTTTCCACTCCGGTAGCGCATCACAACTACGAAGCAGGCGATCAGCCATGCGGGCGGCATGCTCACATAGTAGCAGCGGAAGCCAACCGGGGTGAGCGCCAGCAGGAAGGAGAGCGCGAGGCGGATGCCCAGGTTGATGAAGCCGGAAGCTGCCGGGATCTTGACATCGCCTGCACCCTGCAGAAAACCGCAGGTGATGTTGGTGATCGTGCTGGTCCAGATGAAGAACATCAGGATGTCGAGATGTTCCTTTGCGCGCCGCAGGGACTCTCCGGTGATGTTGAAGATCTGGAGAAGCGGCCGGTCAAAAAGCAGAACTACGATACTGATGGAGATACTGATCAGGACGCCCATCAGGATGGTGGTGCGGTAGCCGCGGCGGGCACGGTCCAGTTTTTCAGCGCCGATATTCTGTCCGGCGAAGCTGGAAATGGCGACGTTAAAGCTCTGGGACGGGATGTGCGCGAGCTGTTCGACCTTCAGCATGGCAGCGTAGCCCTCGATGCTGGGAGCGCCGAAGGAGTTGATGAGACGCTGCAGGATGAGGAAACCGATCGAATTGACGCCCGTCTGCAGCATGATCGGAATACTCAGGCGCATCAGCAGCGCCCCCTGTCCCTTCCAGGCGTAGAGATAACGCCGTTTCGGCAGCAGATCCGGGAAAATATGCCGCAGATACAGGAAACTGGCGATGGCGGAACCTGCCTGTGCGATCACGGTCGCGGCAGCCGCGCCAGAGACGCCCATATGAAAGATGGAGATAAACACACAGTCCAGCACAATGTTCAGGGCGGCGGAGATCATCAGGAAAATGAGCGCGCCGCGCGAATCCCCGTGTGCCCGCAGGATGCCGTAGGTGACATTGTAGAGCAGCTGGAAAATAATTCCGCCGCTGTAGATCAGAAAGTATGCCATACTGTCGAAACGCATTTCTTCCGGTGCCTGCAAAAAGCCGAAAATAACTGGACGGGCTGCCAGAAAGCAGGCGGCAGTTAAAAATATACTTGCGATCACGGCAATCAGATAGGAGACGGAGATGGATTCCTGTATATCCGTCTCTTTTTTGGCACCGAAATACTGGGCGACTGCGATGTTGACGCCGGCACCGATGGAGGTGCAGATGGCGGTCAGAAGCCAGGTCATGGAGCTGGTCAGTCCGACGGCTCCAAGGGCGGTCGCGCTGATGAGGTTTCCGACGATCACGCTGTCAGCGAGGTTGTACAAAACCTGCAGCAGGTTTGCCCCCATGATGGGCAGGGAAAAGAGCAGGATGGAGGACCATTCCCGCCCTTCGGTCATATCTTTTTTCATATGTATAAAACTCCTTTGATACAGCTAAAATCATGAGTTTAGTGTAGCATAGGGGATGGAAAAAGTAAAGAGAACGGAAAGTGCTGTAAGATAATCTGGTGGCAGCAGAAATTTGTCGTGGGTTCAATGGAGCGCAATGGTAAGATGTAGGCTGTGACTGTAGAATGTAGGCAGGCTGGAATATTTATTTCGTAAGAAAATTGGAAGATTTAGAATACAGGAAGCGCTTGTCAAGTGGAAAGAGGAGGATCTATAATAGAATAGGTTTAACAAATATTAAGAAAAAGAGATGAGGAAATCTTGAATCACAACATGGAAATGACGGAGAAAACGACGGGAAGCGGGGCAGCACGGTGGGGCTTTTATCTGATGGGGCTTCTGATTCTGGCGATGGGGCTTACGCTCAATACGAAAGCTGGACTCGGAGTGTCGCCGATTATTTCACTTTCGTATGCGGCATCCGTGATCTGGAACCGGAATTTTGGTGATATGACCTTTGTCCTGTATGGTATCTTTGTCTTGATTCAGGCGGCGATTCATCTGCGGGAGAAAGGAAAAGCCGGACGCAGCCTGCTTATGAAAGATGCGCTGCAGTTTCCATTGAGTATTGTATTTACAAGATTTCTGAATGTATTTTCAGTGTGCATACCGTCGTTAGAAGAATGCGGATCGGAGGCGTCTGGACTTTTAGGACGCCTGGGAGTGCTGATGCTTGCCCTGATTTTTACAGGCATCGGCGCGGCGATGTCCCTGTCAATGCGGCTGGTGCCAAATCCGGGCGATGGTTTGGTGCAGGTGTTTGCAGACACCTTTGGAATCGGCACGGGTCTGATGAAGAACTGTGTGGATGCGTTTTGCATTGTTCTGTCACTGATTATGGGACTTTTGTTTGCGGGAAAACCGGTGGGAATCGGCATTGGAACGGTCTGTGCTGTCATGCTGGTGGGGCGCGTGATTGCGCTGTTTCATCATATTTTTGGAAAGGCGATGCTGCAGGCGGCTGGACTGGAAAGTGGCAGGAACTGACAGAGTGTGTGGAAAAAGGTGTGCGAAAGATAAAAGCAGCCGATTTTTGAGTGAAATTCAGATACATAAAATAATAGGAGATAAATAAGATGAAATTGAGAATGAAGCGGAAAGCAATGGTAGTATTGGCAGCAGGCATGTTGATGAGTGCGGCAGCTCCGGCGGCTGCGATGGCGGCGGAGAAAGCGACAGGACCGGCGCTTACGGCAAGCTACAACGGGGATGTAAATACACTGGAGGCGGCGAAGGATGCAACGCAGCTGATTGTGGTGATTGGCAACCGCCAGGATCCGGCGAAGAGCCGTCTGGACTGGTATAAACGCGATGCAGATGGAAAACTGGTGCAGGTGATGTCGAAAGAAGCGGTCAGCGGCATGAACGGTATCACGATGCAGAAGCAGGAGGGCGATAAGAAGACGCCGGCGGGGGTGTACCGCTTTACGATGGCATTTGGCCTGAAGGCAAATCCGGGAACGATTCTGTCGTATCACCAGATCGTGGACGGCGATTATTATGTGGATGACGGAAACAGCCAGTATTATAACAAGCTGGCAAATACGAAGCAGGTACAGAAGGACTGGAATTCGGCGGAGGATCTGATGGCGCAGGCGCCGCAGTATAATTATGGCCTGGTACTGGATTATAATCCGGAGTGTACACCGGGAAAGGGATCGGCGATCTTTCTGCATTGCCCGAAGAGCTGGAATAATACGGGAACTTCCGGATGCATCAGTATTCCGGAGGAAGATATGAAACAGGTTGTGTGCCAGGTGGATACCGGGACGAAGATTGTGGTGGTGCAGGATGAGAGCGATTTAGCAAATTACTAATTAGATAGGCTGTGAGAGTCAGATCTCATTTGGGGATTTTTATCTGGAAGCAGATAGGAACCCCCAGATGAGTTTTTTTGTTTCATAGGACATAATTTCCTAATGAAACCCAAAAACGCCGGACAATATCCGGCGCTCAGGTGTCTCAAAATATCTGTCCCTACGTTGGCATTATCCAAATCAGGTTTTGGGTCGGAACTTTTGGTTTCCTCTCAGCCTGCATCACAAGCTTCCCATTATCGAAATGAATTGTAGCATGATTTGGAAAAATAGCAGTGGCAACTCTGGTTTTATGATTTATTTGCCCCGCCCATCTGCCGGCTCAGCATCCGTAGCATTTCCGCCTGCCGTTTCTGCGCTGGGGGCATTTGGTCTGTCAGGATCGAAAAAAGAGTGTCCATTTCTGAGGTTGAGAATTGCGGGGAACCGTTGCTGCCCCGGAGACTCATGAGAAGCGGCAGAAGCTTGTCTTGCGGCGTGTTTCTTGCCTGATCGGCTAACTGTTCCATCTGTTTTATTTTGTCTGGATCCATGGAGCGGAGTCTCGGATCCTGTTTCCAGTTTTGAAATTCCATAGTGTGTGCCTCCTGTCTGTTTGAAGTGGATGTGCCAGATGCACGGTCTGTGGGTTCTTTCTGTCTGCGGGAATATTCGGCTTGCGGGTAAAGGACAGATGCCGGAACTGCATCAGAATTGGGTGAATCATTCTGGATATCTTGCGAAGTCGGAAAGGATGCTGTCTGCGGCATATTTTGCCAGTAGGATTCATAGAGGCGGGAACCTTCGATAAAATTTAAGACCAGATCGATCGAACTTTGCTCTTCCTCTGTGCCATACGGCTTGATCGCTTTCAGCATATCAACCGGCGAATCCTTGTCGCGTTCGCCCACCGAGCAGATTCCGATCTCACCGTCAGCCGGATCAGCAAATAGCTGCATCGTCTTTTCTAGTTCGCGGAATTTCACAAACAGGGAGAAAAAACGCTGTTCCGGGATGTGAATATAGGGAAGCGCCGCCTTGACAAGCTGCATATGTGGGAGTGAGGTCAGGCGGTCTAACTCGGTCATTTTGAGAGAAACATCTTGGCTCACGAAAAAAAACCTCCCAAATCTTTGTCTCAATATATGCAGATGAGAGGAAAAAAAGACGTTTTGGTTCACGGGTAGGCACTTTTGGAACCGAAAAAGAACGGGAATGTTTAAAGAAAAAAAGCTCCGGGACAGGAAAAACCACATATAGTATATTATAAAAAATAAGAAAGAAAAGGATTCAGAACTATGAACACCCGGCTGATCATTGATGGAAATGCCGTTTATGAAATAGATGAAGACTGTCTCGCCTGCCGCGGACGGCGGACCGGATGCAGACGCTGTGTGGAACCGGGTTCCCGCACCCGGGGACGAAGCACGCCTTTACAGAAAATGGAACCTGCCAGTGAAAAATCACAAACTCACAAATAAAGAAAGATGTGGTATAATGTAAAGAAAGAAATTCCCCTCATTCCAGCCTGCCCAGCCACTTCCTCATGAGGTGTCAGGGAAAGCTGGAATGGGGATACCGTAGCAGAGCTCCAGAGTCCTAAGACAAACTGGCTCACAACAACATTGCATCAGGAACTGAAAGGACGAATCCATATGAACCCATATAAAATCATGCTGGTAGATGACGAGGAGGAAGTACGGACAAGCATCATACGCAAAATCGACTGGCAGGATGCCGGATTCGAGGTGATCGGGGATGCGGAGAACGGGAAGGAAGCGCTGGAAAAGATCGAGCAGAATGAGCCGGATGTTGTGCTGACAGACATCCGGATGCCATATATGGACGGGCTGGAGATGGCGGAGAATATACGGCAGAGATATCCGTCCATCAAGATCGTGATTTTTTCTGGTTTTGATGAATTTGAGTACGCCAAAAAGGCGATCAAGCTCAATGTGATCGAATATATTTTAAAGCCGGTCAATGTCGAAGAGCTGACGGCGATTTTAAAGAAAATCAAGAAAAATCTCGATGAGGAGATCGAGCAGAAGCGGAATGTTACCCTGCTTAGGGAAAGTTATATCAAGAGTCTTCCGGCGATCCGGGAACATTTTTTGAATGACCTGATTCACGGCGGCATGGAGGAAGCGCAGATTGAGGAAAAACTGAACGAATATGCGATCGACGTTGCGGGTGCGGTCAAATGGGTGATTGCGGCGATCCATCTGGAACCGGATGAGAAGGTGGACAAGGCAGTTTCGCTGCATCAGCAGCGGGAGCTGATTCCGATTTCCGTCCGCAATCTGATTGAGGAAAAACTGGAAGGGCAGTACCGTTTTATTGTGTTCCACTCTTCCTTTGAGACGATCCTTCTGGTGGCGATCGACAAAGACAATACGCAGACCGGACTGATTGCCCTGCTGGGCGATATCTGCAAGGAGACGAAGAAAATTCTGGAGGTATCGGTTACGATCGGCGTGGGTGAGAGCTGCAGTTCGCTGACGGATTTAAGCCGCCCGTGCCACACGGCACTCAATGCGCTCGGTTACCGTGCGATCACAGGTTCCGGCGGTGTGATCTGCATCGGCGATATGGAGCCGTCCGGGCATGAAAAACTCCGGTTCGACAGCCGGATGGAGTCGGAGCTTATAGCGGCAGTCAAGTTTGGACCGAAGGAAAAGATCCGTTCCGTGATAGACGGGATTGTGAGCCGGATGGAGGATGCGCGGGTGCATTACCGCCAGTATCAGGCGTATGTGCTTGCGATCATCAATGTGCTGACACAGCTCTCCCAGCAGTATGATCTGCGGATCAGCGAGATGTTTGGCGTGGAAAATGATTATTTCGAGATTCTGGGGCGCGTCCAGAAGATGGAGAATGTCCGCCCGTACCTGACCGAGGTGGCGCTCAAGATGAATGCCGGAATGGAAGAAGAGCGGAGCAATACGACAAAAAACGTGATCCGCGAGGCGAAGCAGTACATTCAGGACAATTTTCAAGATCCGGATCTGTCGGTGGAGAAGATCTGCCGCCATCTGCATATGAGCCCGGCGTATTTTTCAACGATGTTTAAGAAGGAGACGGGACAGGCGTACATCGCCTATCTGACCGATGTCCGGCTGGGGCGCGCGGTCGAGCTTCTGATGGCAACTGACGACAAGACGTATATCATCGCGGAAAAGGTCGGCTACCCGGAGCAGAACTATTTCAGTTACGTATTTAAGAAAAAATTCGGTGTTTCCCCGACGCGGTATCGCACGGCACACCGGAGCGGGGAGGCATAATGGGTAAAAAAAGGACGATCTGGAAGAAAAAGCTCTTTGACGACGCCAGCATCCGGTCGATGATCTTTATCTATTTTACGATCACGGCGCTGGCGGCGAGTGTGCTGATCTCCCTGTCGCTGTACCAGAGAATGTCACGGCAGGTCACGGAAGTAGTACAGGAGGAGAGCCAGAACCTGATCGCGCAGGTGGGGCGCTCTGTGGAGTCGTATCTCCGCACGATCATGAAGCTGTCCGACTCGCTTTATTATGGCACGATCAAGAATGCCGATCTGTCGAGCCAGTCGCTTGGAAGTGAATTTACGCTTCTCTACGATAATAATAAGGATAATGTGGAGAATATTGCCCTGTTTTCGGAGGATGGGGCGCTTCTGGAGGCAGTCCCGGCGGTGCGTCTGAAAAATGAGGTGGATGTGACGCAGGAAGAATGGTTCCGGAGCGCCTTAAACCGGACGGAAAACCAGCATTTTTCCCTGCCGCACGTACAGTATGTGTTTGACAATGCGGAAAATCAATACCGATGGGTCATTTCGCTATCGCGGGCGGTCGAACTGACACACGGAACCTCGACCTCGCAGGGCGTCCTTCTGGTCGATATTCGCTATTCGAGCCTGGAACAGCTCTTTGGCGGCATCACGACGGGGCGCGGCGGTTATTTCTATATGATCAGCGGAAATGGCGAGATTCTTTACCACCCGCAGATGCAGCTTCTGGATTCCGGCTGGGTGCAGGAGAACAATGGACAGGCAGCCGGCTATTCGGACGGAAATCATGAGGAGATATTTGCCGGAAAAAAGCGGATGGCGACGGTCAAGACGATCGGCTACACAGGCTGGAAGGTGGTCGGGGTGACGCCGGAAAATGCCGTGTCGCTCAACGCCATCAAAACCCGGCTTTTTATCGTATTTGTCATTGCCCTCATTTTGTGCATTCTGGCTCTGATTAACTCTTATATTTCATCGAGGATCACGAATCCGATCCGCGAGCTGGAAAAATCGGTCGGCGTCCTGGAGGCGGGCAATTTAAGCGCACCGGTGTACATCGGCGGTTCGTATGAGATCCGCCATCTGGGAAAATCGATCAGTGATATGGCGGGTCAGATCCGCCTCCTGATGCAGGATATTGTGCGTGAGCATGAGGCGAAACGCAAGCAGGAGTTTGATACGCTGCAGTCGCAGATCAATCCGCATTTTCTCTATAATACGCTCGATATCATTGTCTGGATGATTGAAAATGAGCAGAAAGCGGAGGCGGTCAAGGTGGTGACGGCGCTGGCGCGGTTCTTCCGTATCAGTTTAAGCCGCGGCAAGAGCTTAATTACCGTGAAGGATGAGCTGGAACATGTCCGGAATTACCTGATGATCCAACAGATGCGGTTTAAAAATAAGTTTACCTACACGATCGAGTCAGATGATGAGGTTTTGGAACTTGCAAGTTTAAAACTGATGCTGCAGCCGCTGGTGGAGAATGCGATCTACCATGGCATGGAATATATGGACGGCGACGGCGAGATCTTCGTGCGCGCCTGGCAGGAGGAAAAAGAGCTGTATCTGGAGGTGCGGGACAACGGGCTTGGCATGACGGAGGAACAGGTCGGGAACCTCTTTATCGATACGGCGCACGTGGCGTCCAAGCGTGGCTCCGGCATCGGGGTACGCAATGTCAATGAGCGGATCAAGCTGTATTTCGGCGCGGAATACGGTCTTTCGATCGAGTCGGAGCCGGATGAGGGAACCGCGGTGAAGATTCATCTTCCGGGAGTGCCCTACGAGAAAGTGCTGGAAGAGAAGAAGGTGTAAAAGTGGGGGAGACAGATCAATGCGATATGGAGTGAGAAAAAAAAGGGAGCTGGTGCTCTGGGGAATCCTGTTTATGGGACTTGTTTTGCTGTATCTTCTTTCCTCCACGGACTGGATTATCAAGGAAAAAGAGGCGGAGGTCTACCCGGTGTCCCTGATTATCAGCGATACTTCGGATGATGATTACGTCAACTTCCGCAAGGGCGTGGATCAGGCGGCGGTTGAGTATAATGTAGATGTCAGCTTTATTACCCTGTATGAAAAGGATAATCTGGCACAGCAGATGGAGCTGGTGCGCCGGGAAGCGGCAGACGGTGCCGGGGCAGTGATACTGGAGCCGGTTGATGAGCTGGAATGCCGTCAATATCTGGAAGAAAATACATATGGAACGCCGATTATCCTGCTGGGCGAATTATCGCCGGATGAGGAGGTCAAGGGGGCGGTTCATATGGACTGGACGGCAGCCGGGAGAAAGCTGGGCGAGGCGATTGCAGCGGAACAGAGTCCCGCTCTCCCTGTCTGGATCTTTGCAGATAACCCATATATCGGCAAGGCGGGGGAGATGAAGCGGGGGCTGACGGAGGTACTGGAAAAACAGGGCTTTTCCTATACCATTGTGCCGCGCGGCACCGATGATACTTATCGTTCCGTCATTGAAAAAACAGTTTATCCGGGCAGCGGCACGGCGGTGGTGGCGGCACTGGATTTCGCCAGTACAGCGGAGGCGGCAGAGATTGTCGGCGGAAGCAGCGTGTACGGAAAATACATTTCCGGGCTGTACGGCGTCGGGATGATGCCGTCCCTGCTGGATCAGCTTGACAAGGGGACAATCCGGGGGCTGGTGGTGACAAACCAGTTTGACGCGGGCTATTTTGCGGTCAAAAAAGCAGTGCAGGCGATTGAAAAAGAGCAGGAGAGAAGCCAGCTTTCATTGGAATCCTACTATATAGAGAAGGATGAGCTGCGCTCGAAGAAATATGAGAAGATGCTGTACCCGATTGATTAAAAATCCGGGAGGGAGTAATAGAAAGATGAAAAAAAATGGAAAAAGCATTCAGATGGCGCTGGCACTTCTGGCAGTGGGCACACTTCTTTTAAATGGATGCAGCGCGGCAAAACCGGCAGAAAAAAAGAGCATCCGTATCGGTGTAACGCTGTACCGGGGCGAGGATGCCTTTATCAACAATATCCGTTCCAGCCTGGAGGAAAAGGCGAAGGAATATGAGCAGCAGACGGGCATTAAGGTCAATCTGGAAATCATGGATCCGAAGGGAAACCAAAATACGCAGAACAGCCAGGTAGATCGTTTCCTTTCCCTGGAATACGATGCGATCTGCGTCAATATGGTGGATCGCTCAGCAGCATCGTATGTCATCAACAAGGCGATGGATGCCGGGACGCCGGTCGTATTTTTCAACCGCGAACCGGTCGAGGAGGACATGAAACGGTGGGAGCACCTCTATTATGTAGGGGAGGACGCGCGGGAATCGGCGGTTCTGCAGGGAGAGCTTCTGGTGGATGCGTATCAGGAAAATCCGGGCAGTCTTGATTTAAATGGGGATGGAACCGTGGGATATGTGATGTTGGAGGGCGAGCGCAGCCATCAGGATTCGCTGATCCGCACAGAGTGGTCGGTGCAGACGATGCGCGACGGAGATATTCCGCTGGAAAAACTGACCGGTGGTTCGGCAAACTGGGATCGGAGCCAGGCAGCGGCGCTGATGGAACAGTGGATCCGCCAGTTCGGGGATGCGATCGAGGTGGTGATCTGCAACAACGATGAGATGGCGCTCGGAGCTGCCGAGGCGCTTGAACGCGCCGGTGACACAAGGGGCGTCAAGGTGGTCGGCATCGACGGAACCCCGCAGGGAATCGAGGGGCTTAAGAGCGGAAAACTGTATGGAACAGTCCAGTGTGACAGCGACGAGTATGCAGAAGTGATTTTTGAGATAGCTGCCGCTGAGGCACTTGGTCAAAATGTACAGGAAAAGGTCGAATTAGAGGAAGGAACCTATTATCAATGCAGTCAGAAAGCGTTGACTGTTGCTGATTTACCATAAAATCCCACAGTTTCACACCGGAAAAACAAGAATATGTGAATAAAATCACAAAGGATCTAAAAAAATTTTATATAAGAACCAAGAAAATTATATGGAAAAGTGTACAAACGATCCGTATAATAAAGGTGTCGATAAGAAAAAATGACGAATCGGCGAAACTGTATAATGTGTGTATGCGGAAAATTTAACTGTTCGGTGGATCCGGACAGCGCAAACGGATACGCAAGTTTAAGGGAGGACAAACATTATGAAACTGAAAAAAGTAGCAGCACTTGGTTTGGCAACTGCAATGGCATTTTCCGTAACTGCTTGCTCCAGCAAACCGGCAGAGACAACTGCAGCGGCAGAAGAGACAACAGCAGCAGCTGACGCAGCAGAGACTGTTAAAGAAGCAATCGAAGGAAAAGATCCGGCAGAAGTTAAAGTTGGTATTTCTATTTACCAGTTCGCTGATAACTTCATGACACTGTATAGAAACGAACTTCAGAAATATTTAGTAGATGAGCTTGGCTTAAAGGCAGAGAACATCTCCATCATGGATGGTAAGAATGACCAGTCCGAGCAGATGAACCAGATCCGTAACTTCGTTACTCAGGGATTTGATGTTATGATCATCAACCTGGTTCAGGCTTCTTCTGAGCCGGATGTAACCAACATCTGCAACGAAGCAGGTATCCCGGTTGTTTACATCAACCGTGAGCCGGATGCTGAGAGAGAGCAGGCTTGGGTTGACGACGGCATCAAAGCTACTTATGTAGGTGCTGATGCTAGACAGTCCGGTACATATCAGGGTGAAGAGATCGCTGAGCTTGAGAACAAGGGTGATGCAGACGGCGACGGCGTTGTTCGTTACATCATGGTTCAGGGTGATCCGGAGAACGTAGATGCTCAGTACAGAACTGAGAAATCCGTTGAGGCTTTAAAGGCAGCTGGCGTAGAGGTTGAAGAGCTGACCAAGCAGCGTGGTGATTGGGATCAGACAAAGGGTCAGGAGATCACTGCTAACGCTCTGTCCCAGTACGGCGACAAGATCGATGTTGTATTCTGCAACAACGATGCTATGGCTCTTGGTGCTCTGCAGGCTATCGAGGCAGCTGGAAGAACTGTAAACAAAGATATCTACCTGGTAGGTGTTGATGCTCTGGTTGAGGTTGTTGAGAACGTTATGAACGACAAGATGACCGGTACCGTATTCAACGATTACTTCGGACAGGCTCATACAGCAGCTGACAAAGCTCTTGATTTCGTAAACGGCAAAGATGTTGACAACGTATACATGGTAGACTATGTAAAGGTTACAACTGAGAACGCTGGCGATATTCTGGAAATGATTAAATAATTGTAGCTGTTCAGAGAAGGACGGTTATGAACATATCACTCCCCTGCAGGGGAGTGAATAAAGTGTCGGGTGTGCAGATGGCACACCCGATTTTATGAAAGGAGAGAATGGGATGGCAGAGTACAGATTGGAGATGCGCGGGGTATCGAAAAGCTTCCCTGGCGTAAAAGCTCTGGACAAGATAAACCTCAAAGTACGTCCCGGCACCGTCCATGCACTGATGGGAGAAAACGGCGCTGGTAAATCCACCTTGATGAAATGTCTCTTTGGTATTTATCATATGGATGAAGGTGAGGTATATCTGGATGGAGAAAAAGTGGAGATCCACAATCCGGATGAAGCCCTTCACAGAGGACTGGCCATGGTACATCAGGAGCTGCAGCCGATACCTGAGAGAACGGTAGCAGAGAATATGTACACCGGTCGTTATCCAACCAAGAAATTTGGTCCGATTCAGGTCATCGACCATAAAAAGATGTTTGAAGAGACAGCAAAATGGCTGGACGATGTTAAGATGCCGTATAACCCGAAGGCAAAACTGGGAACCATGTCCATCGCCCAGATGCAGTCTGTCGAGATTGCCAAGGCTGTATCCTTAAATGCCAGAGTTGTAATTCTGGACGAGCCGACTTCCTCCTTGACGGATAATGAGGTAGAGGCGCTTTTCCGCATTGTCCGTGACCTGAAATCACGAGGCGTATCCCTCATCTATATTTCCCATAAGATGGCGGAGATTCGTGAGATTTGTGATGATATTACCATCATGCGAGACGGCACCTATGTTGGTTCCTGGCATATGGACGAGATTTCGGATGATGAGATCGTCAAACAGATGGTTGGTCGTGAGCTGACCAATATCTATCCTCCGAAGAATGATACAAAAGCCGGAGAGGTACTGCTGGATGTCAGAGGATATTCCAGTATCCATGATCGTTCCTTCCAGGATTGCTCCTTCACCCTTAGAAGAGGCGAGATTCTTGGATTCGGCGGCCTGGTAGGTGCTCAGAGAACGGAACTGATGGAAGGTATCTTCGGTATGCGTCATATTAAATCCGGAGAAGTTTATATTAAGGGTAAGAAAATGAACATTAAGCGTCCGCAGGATGCAATCCGGGGCGGTATCGGTATGATTACCGAGGACCGACGCGGAACTGGTATTCTGGGATGTCTGTCCATTGCAGATAATGTATCAATTTCCTCCCTGGATCAGTATTTACACTATGGTATCAAACTGAATAAGAAGAAGATTGAGCAGCTTGTCAAGGATAACGTGGCAAAGCTTTCAATCAAGACGCCGAGCAGTAAGACACTGATTCAGTCACTTTCAGGCGGTAACCAGCAGAAGGTTCTGATTTCCCGCTGGCTGGCCAACAACCCGGATATCCTCATCATGGATGAGCCGACCCGTGGTATCGACGTTGGTGCCAAGTACGAGATCTACCAGATCATGATTGACCTGGCAAAGCAGGGCAAAGGTATCATCATGATTTCATCTGAGATGCCGGAGCTGATTGGTATGTCGAACCGTATCCTTGTCATGTGTAATGGTCACATTACCGGCGAGGTACAGGGTGAGGAAGCAACTCAGGAGCGTATCATGAGCTACGCGACTAAGTTCTAAAGGAGGAAGAGAGAATGGATAAGAAACAACTGAATGTAAAAGATATATTGATCAATAACGGTATCGTTATTCTGATCCTGTTGATGGTTCTCTTTGTTGGTGTGACAAAACAGAACTTCTTCAGCCGTAGCAACTTTAGCAACATTTCCATCAACGTAGCATGCCGTTTCATCATCGCAGTCGGCGTATCCGGCTGTCTGATTACGAAAGGTACCGACCTTTCTGCAGGACGTCTGGTTGGACTTTCTGCCTGCCTGGCAGGTACTCTGCTCCAGAAGAGTGATTACAGCGGACATTTTGAACTTACCAAAGGATTTGGCGAGCAGAACGTATGGCTGATTCTCCTTATCTGTATTGCTATCTGCTGTGTATTTGGTCTTATCAATGGTATCGTAGTTGCTTACCTGAATGTACCGGCTTTCATCGGTACCCTGGGTATGCAGATGATCGTATACGGTATCAACCTGGTTTACACAAAATCCGTTCCGTTAGGCGGTTATCGTCAGGAGTATACCATCATTGCAAATGGTAACTTCTTCGGTATTCCGTACCTGTTCATCATTGCATTTGTCATCGGCGCGATCATGTGGTTCGTATTTAACTACACCCGCCATGGTAAATATATGTATGCAATCGGCGGCAACGAGGCAGCAGCAGAGGTTGCTGGTGTAAATGTTAAGAAAACCAAGATCATCATCTATGTAACAGCTACTGCACTGTATGCTATCGCAGGTTTCCTTCTGGGAGCTAAATCTGGTGGTGCCGGTGTAAATACCGGTAACGGTTACGAGCTGGAGGCTATTGCAGCTTGTACCATCGGTGGTGTATCTGTAAACGGTGGTATCGGACGTATCTCCGGTGTTATCATCGGTGTACTTGTATTCGAGTTCTTAAAGACCTGCTTACAGTTCCTCGGCATCGACCCGAACTATCAGTATATTGCACAGGGTATCGTTATCGTTGTTGCGATTGCGCTGGATATCCGTAAGTACATTGCGAAGAAGTAATAAGATTAACTGTGTTCTGACGAGAATGTATGTACCATATGAAAAGTCGTCGGGAACCGTACATAAATATTGAAAACAAATCCAAAACTCCCTCTCCATGGATGCATGGCGGGGGAGTTTTTTATATAATGGGAGAATCCGTTGGAATCTCCTATTATATAAACAGCCCTGCCGGGCAGGATTTTTTCTTGTATAAATCTGAAAAGTTGTAATCGGCAGGGGATGGTGGATGAGATGGCGTGCCAGCGCTTGCTTTGACAGTGACGGAAAAATATTTTTGGATTGCCTGAACTTATTTTTATGGATATAATAAGAGAAGAGGCTGTTTCAGAGTGAGCAGCAGAGAAAACAAGCCATATTCTGAAAGGAACAAGGATGAGCGAAAACGAAATGCTGGAAAAGAATGAGATGATAAAAGAAACAGTGAGCGAAAAACTGGAGACGGCGAAAGAAGCGGCAGAGGAGACGGCAGATAAAACTCTGGAGGAACTGGAAGCGGAGAATGAAAAGCTCCGCCGGGAGCTGGAACTCATGAAAGAAAAGACCATCAAAGAGCGCATCTATGACCATGTGCATGTCTCTGTGCGGACGATGGATATTTTTATCGGCGTGATGGTGGTACTGTTTGTGGTGGTTGTGGTGATGGGGATGCTGAATAAGTAGAAAGCAGCCGTGGTTAAAACTGTTTTGAGGATAAATGAGAGGAGGAAGAAAGATGATGTACCCATTTATGACCTTAAATGATGATACGGAAATTACCCATTCTGAAATGCGGGCAGATGGCAGGGTTAAAGTTTATATAGAAACACCCGATGAAAAAGATGGATTTCACAATGCGATATGCTATTTGCCAGATTACAAGTGGGAGAATATAAATGGTTATTCAGATATGGAAATGAGTTATTTCAAGAAACTGATTCGGGAAAATGCACACTTGATTATGGAGTTTTCACAAGAGGGAGGAATTCTGAGTGCCGCAAATTTTTAGGATTGGACCATATATTGTATATTTTTGGTCGAATGAAAATGAGCCGCTGGAACCGGTGCATGTCCATATTGCAGAGGGAAGAGCAACTTCAAATGCGACAAAAGTGTGGATAACCAGTACGGGCAAGGCATTGCTCAGCCACAATTCTTCCAAAATATCAGCCCAAATTTTGAACAGTATGATTCGGGTGATAGAGGCCAACAGTGAAGAAATTATAGAAAAATGGCTTTCTCATTTTGGAGAAATACGGTACTTTTGTTAAGACTTTTTAAGAAATATAAAAAGGACAACTAATTTTATGGAAATCGAACGCAAATATTTAATTAGTCACATTCCATTTGATATAGCCGGATACCCCTTCCACCAGATCGAGCAGGCATATCTAAGCACTGCCCCGGTTGTGCGTGTCCGTCAGGAGGATGACACCTATTATCTGACCTACAAATCCAAAGGACTGATGGCGCGGGAGGAATACAATCTGCCGCTGACGAAGGAATCCTATGAGCATCTCCGCTCGAAGGCTGACGGCAGGATTCTGACGAAAAAGCGTTATCTGATTCCGATGGAAGGAACGGAGTACACGATTGAGCTGGACATTTTTTTAGGTGAATATGAGGGATTGAAGCTGGCGGAGGTTGAATTTCCAAGTGAGGAAGCCGCACATGCCTTTGTGCCGCCGGAATGGTTCGGGCGCGAGGTGACGTTTACGGGCGAGTACCAGAACAGCCGTCTGGCGCTGGCGGAAAACCTGGTATTAAAAACGAAAGAATAAAAACGAAAGAACAATACAAAGGTATATTATTAATGATAAAACAAGTAATGAATTGGATCAAAACGCACCGCTACTGTCTGGCAGGACTCTATATGCTGGTGTTTCTGTCAGGATTTTTTCTGCTGGAGCTGCATGAACCATCGGATGTTCATATTATACACTGTGCGGTCGATGACCTGATACCGTTTAATGAATGGTTTGTACTGCCGTATTTTCTGTGGTACGCGTGGGTGCCGGTGTTTATGCTTTATTTTATGATCAAGGATCGGGAGGCATATCTGCGGCTTTGTTTTGTGATGTTTGCAGGAGCAACCTTTTGCTTATTTGTCTACCTGCTGGCACCAAACGGTTTAAATCTGCGGCAGGAGATCACATCACAGAATTTCTGCGCGCAGATTGTGCGGTTTCTGCGGAGGGTGGATCCGCCGAACAATGTCTGCCCGTCGATCCATGTATCGAGCACTGTGGCGGTGCATCTGACGATCTGCCACGCGGCAAGTGTGCGGAACAAGAAACCGATCCGTACACTTTCGTGGATTGTCACGATTCTGATTTGTCTTTCAACCATGTTCATCAAACAGCATTCGCTGGTCGATGTGCTCTGTGGCTGGATTTTGAGCCTGATTCTTGACGAGGCAGTGAATGTGTGGGTGCTAGTAAAGGCATTTTCAAAAGGAAAAGCTGGAAAAACAACGAATGCGGTTCATGAAGAATAAAAAAGTGAACGAATTGAACAGTTGCAATGATTTTCTGATATCTAAAAAGAAAAAATGATTACTTTGTGGAAAATAAAAAAATTAATATAAAAAGTCTTATAAAAATAAAGAACAGGAGGAAATAATCATGGCTGTAGTATACGCATTTTTAGCAGATGGACTGGAAGAAGTGGAATGTCTGGCGACGGCAGACGTGCTGATCCGCGCGGGTGTGAAGGTAAAACTGGTTTCGATTACGGGTAAAAAAGAGGTGAAGGGCGCACATGGATTTGGCATTCATGCAGACACCCTGCTGCATGAGATTGATCCGATGAAAGCGGATCTTCTGTTCCTTCCGGGCGGTATGCCGGGAACGAAAAATCTGATGGCGTGCAAACCGCTCTGCGATGCACTGGTGCAGTCAGATGCTGCTGGAAAGCGCCTGGCAGCGATCTGTGCGGCTCCGAGCATTCTGGGGCAGCTGGGGCTTTTGAAGGACAGGAAGGCAACCTGCTATCCGGGCTTTGAGGATGCCCTGACCGGTGCGAAGCTGACGGGTGCGGGCGTTGTGACGGACGGCAATATCACAACGGCGCGTGGACTTGGATATGCGCTGGATCTGGGAATTGAGCTGGCATCGCTCTTAGTCGATCGCCCGGTAGCATTACAGGTCAAAGATTCAATTCAGTATGACCAGGTGTAGTTTCAACTAAAAAACACACAGAAAATACATCAAAAATGGCATAAAACCCACCTAAAACCACTCATAAACCCGCAAAAAGTGAACGCAAAATTATATTTTCCGCTAGTATTTAGCACGCAGATATGCTATAATGCTATCTTGAAGTGTAACGCCCGGTAGAATGGCGGTTCACATATAGAAGCAAGGAGGACCCCTTAAAATGAGTTTACAGGTAGAAAAATTAGAGAAGAACATGGCAAAGCTGACCATCGAAGTTCCGGCTGAAGAGTTTGATGCAGCAATCAAAAATGCGTACAACAAGAACAAAAACAAATTCAGCATCCCGGGATTCCGTAAAGGTAAAGCACCGTTAGCTATGCTGGAGAAGATGTATGGCGCTGGCATTTTCTATGAGGATGCAGCAAACGAAGTGATCGACGCATCTTATCCGAAGGCAGCAGAGGAGAGCAAGGAAGAGATTGTTTCCACTCCGGAGATCAAAGTAACTCAGATCGAAAAAGGTAAGGCATTCATCTACGAGGCAACCGTAGCTCTGAAACCGGAAGTAACTCTGGGCGAGTACAAAGGCGTAGAAGTTAAGAAGGCAGAAGCTGTTGTGACAGACGAGGATGTAGAGAACGAGCTGACTGCAGCACGTAAGAAAAACGGCAGACTGATCGACGTAGAAGACGGCGCAATCGAGGACGGCGACAACACGATCATCGACTTCACCGGCTACATTGATGACAAGACATTTGACGGCGGCGCTGGTACAGATTATCCGCTGGTAATCGGTTCCCATTCCTTCATCGAGGGCTTTGAGGATCAGTTAATCGGCAAGAAAAAAGGCGAGACCTGTGACGTAAACGTTACTTTCCCGGCTGAGTACCATGCAGATGAGCTGGCTGGCAAACCGGCTAAGTTCGTTGTAACCATCAAAGAAGTTAAGAGAAACGAGCTTCCGGAGCTGAACGATGAGTTCGCAAGCGAAGTATCTGATTTCGATACTCTGGATGAGTACAAAGCAGACATCCGCAAGAAACTGCAGGAGAAGAAAGAGCAGGATGCTAAAGTAGAGAACGAGAACAACGTAATCGAGAAAGTAATTGAGAATGCTCAGATGGAACTGCCGCAGCCGATGGTTGACACTCAGGCAAGAGAGATGGTAGAGAATTACGCTCGTCGTCTGCAGAGCCAGGGCTTAAACATCAACGATTACATGAAATATACCGGCATGACACCGGAGAAGCTGATGGAGCAGATGCGTCCGGAAGCAGAGAAGAGAATCAAGACCAGACTGGTTCTTGAGAAAGTAGTTGAAGTTGAGAACGTAGAAGTTTCCGATGAGAAGCTTGACGAGCAGATCAACGAGATCGCAGCATCCTACAAACTGGAAGGCGCTAAGCTGAAAGAAATGATGGGTGAGCGCGAGAAAGAGCAGATCCGTGAGGACCTGAAAGTTCAGGCAGCGATCGATTTACTGGTAGAGCAGGCAAAGCTTGCTTAATCAAACCGATAAAAGCGAATACTGAAATAAGGCAGAATTCTATGGTGTCCTAAGGCATCATAGAATTTTGTATTACTGTTCACAGGCAGGCACTTTTGGAACCGAAAGTGCCGTGCGATAACATAGTAGCAGCAGATTTTGCTGATTTGTAATGCGAAGCATCAGCAAAATCCTGTTACAGTTTGCACGCGTGTGAACTATAACAATTTTTGCCATAAACATTCATTCTCAATTATAGGAGGAAGAATCATGAGTTTAGTACCTTATGTCCTTGAATCCACCAGCCGCGGCGAGCGGACGTATGACATTTACTCCCGTTTGCTTAAAGATCGTATCATTTTCCTGGGAGAGGAAGTAAATGATGTGACAGCCAGCCTGGTTGTAGCACAGCTTCTGTTTCTGGAGGCAGAGGATCCGAATAAGGATATCAGCTTATATATCAACAGCCCGGGCGGTTCTGTTACCGCAGGTATGGCGATCTATGACACGATGAATTATATCAAATGTGATGTATCTACCATCTGTCTGGGTATGGCAGCCAGCATGGGCGCATTCCTGCTTTCCGGCGGTACCAAAGGAAAGAGATATGCACTTCCGAACGCAGAAGTGATGATTCACCAGCCATCCGGCGGCGCGAGAGGACAGGCAACCGAGATCCAGATCGTAGCGGAGAATATTCTTCGTACCAAGAAGAAATTAAATGAGATTCTGGCAGCCAATACAGGCCAGCCGTATGACGTGATCGTGCGTGATACAGAGCGTGATAATTACATGACAGCAGAGCAGGCGAAAGAGTATGGTCTGATTGATTGTGTCATTACCAACCACTAATTAGATTTCTGGATGGAATAATAGAAAGGAACAAGGTGGAAGTATGCCAGGCAGAACAGACGACAAAATACGCTGCTCATTTTGCGGCAAGACACAGGATCAGGTTAGAAAACTGATCGCTGGCACAGATAATGTATATATCTGCGATGACTGTATCGAACTCTGCTCGGAGATTCTGGAAGAGGAATTTGCCGATCAGGAAAAAGGACCGGATTTCAGCGGAATCAACCTGCTGAAGCCGAAGGAAATCAAAGAATTTCTCGATGAGTATGTCATCGGACAGGACGACGCCAAGAAGGTGCTCTCCGTAGCGGTTTATAACCATTACAAGAGAGTTATGTCCAAGTCCACGCAGGATGTAGAGCTTCAGAAGAGCAACATCCTGATGCTCGGACCGACCGGTTCCGGTAAGACATACCTGGCGCAGACGCTGGCGAAGATCTTAAATGTACCGTTTGCCATCGCGGATGCGACCACTCTGACCGAGGCTGGATATGTCGGCGAGGATGTAGAGAACATTCTCTTGAAGATCATCCAGGCGGCTGATTACGACGTCAGCAAGGCAGAGTACGGCATCATTTATATTGATGAGATTGATAAAATTACGAAGAAGTCTGAAAATGTATCTATCACCCGCGATGTATCGGGCGAGGGTGTACAGCAGGCGCTTTTAAAGATTCTGGAAGGAACCATTGCCAGTGTTCCGCCGCAGGGCGGCAGAAAGCATCCGCAGCAGGAACTGATTCAGATCGATACGACCAACATCCTGTTCATCTGCGGCGGTGCATTTGACGGTCTGGAGAAGATCATCGACAGCCGTTTAGGTGCCGGTTCCATCGGATTTAACTCCGATATTGTGGATCGCAAGCATCAGGATATCGATGAGCTTCTGAAACAGGTAATGCCGCAGGATCTGACGAAGTTTGGTCTGATTCCGGAGTTTATCGGTCGTGTGCCAATCACGGTATCGCTCCAGACGCTCAATGAGGAGGCGCTGGTCCGCATTTTAAGAGAGCCGAAGAATGCACTGATCAAGCAGTATCAGGCGCTTCTCGATCTGGACGGCGTGAAGCTGGAGTTCACGGATGATGCGCTGATGGCGATCGCCCACATGGCAGTCGAGAGAAAGACGGGAGCCAGAGGACTTCGTTCTATCATGGAGTCCCTGATGATGGATACCATGTATGAGATTCCGTCCGATTCCACGATCGGCATCTGCACGATTACCAAAGACGTAGTCGAGGGAAAGAGTGCGCCGGAGCTGGTATATCGCGACAATACGGTGCCCCGCAAGTCTTTTACAGGACGTTCTAAGAAAGACAGAACCGGCGAGATTGCGTAAATGTAAAGGAAAATAAATGCAGCAGCTTGAGAATGGCGGCTGTTAATGGGGTCTGTGAGATGGCGAACTGCCATAGGCAGACCCCTGTTTTTCTTTTCACAGGAAATAACGATACGTTTGATTAAGAAAGATAAAGGTGTTATGGAAGATAAGAAACTGACAATGCCGATGATCGCGCTGCGCGGACTGACCGTGCTGCCGCAGATGACGGTAAATTTCGATATCATCCGGGATAAATCCATCGCGGCGGTGGAGCAGGCGATGGTGGGCGATCAGCGAGTATTTCTGGCGACGCAGAAGCAGCCGGATGAGGTGATCCCGGATATTGACGGGATTTTTCAGGTAGGAACGATTGGCTACGTGAAACAGCTTGTCAAGATGCCGGGCGGCATGGTGCGCGTCACGGTGGAAGGGCAGGAGAGAGCCGAGCTTCTGGAGATGGAGAAGGGCGAGGCATGCTGCACTGCGATCGTGGAGATTCTGGATCCGGTCGAGGACGATCTGGACACGATTCAGAAAGAGGCGATGCTCCGGATCCTGAAAGAAAAGCTGGAAGAATACGGAAAATTAAATGTGGCAGCGGGACGTGAAGTATTAAGTCCGTTGATCGCACAGCCAGATCTGACCGAATTAATGAACCAGATATCAGCCCAGTTCCCGTGGAACTATGAAGCGCGCCAGTCGGTACTGGAATGCCGGACGCTGACGGAGATGTATGAGACAGAGCTGCAGCTTCTGCTGACGGAATTAGAGGTTTACCGCGTGAAACGCGAGTTTCAGACGAAGGTAAAGGCGGCGCTGGATAAAAATCAGCGTGATTATATTCTGCGGGAGCAGCTGCGTGTGATCCGGGAGGAGCTGGGAGAGGAAAATCCGGTTTCTGATGCGGACGAGATGAAGGAACAGTTGAAGAAGATCAAAGCCAGCGTGGAAGTAAAGGAGCGGATCCGCAAGGAGATCAACCGTTTCCAGAATATGCCGGCTGGCAGCCAGGATGCGAATGTGATCCGGACATATCTGGAAACGGTGCTGGAACTGCCGTGGAACAAAATGACGAAGGATAACGCGAGCCTGAAGCATGCGGAAGAGATTCTGGAAGCCGACCATTATGGTCTGGAAAAGGTCAAAGAGCGCGTGCTGGAATACCTGGCAGTCCGCATCCTGACGAAGAAGGGCATCAGCCCGATCCTTTGCCTGGTGGGACCGCCTGGAACCGGTAAAACTTCGATCGCCCGCTCGATTGCGAAGGCGATGGGACGCAAATATGTCCGCATCAGCCTGGGCGGCGTGCGCGACGAGGCGGAGATCCGCGGTCACAGAAAGACCTACGTCGGCGCGATGCCGGGACGCATCGTGGAAGGGCTCAAGCAGGCAGGGGTTGCCAATCCGCTGATGCTGCTGGATGAGATCGACAAAGTCAGCAGCGATTATAAGGGAGATACATCCTCGGCGCTCTTAGAGGTGCTGGACAGCGAGCAGAATGTGAAATTCCGCGACCATTATGTGGAGATCCCGATTGACCTGTCGGAGGTATTATTTATCGCGACGGCGAATACAACGCAGACGATCCCTGGACCGCTGCTGGACCGTATGGAGCTGATTGAAGTCAATAGTTACACGGAAAATGAAAAATATCACATTGCAAAAGACTATCTGATTCCGAAACAGTTGGAGAAGAATGGCCTTTCGAAGGAACAGTTAAATATCACGGGTTCGGCGCTGGAGAAAATGATTCACAGCTACACCAGGGAAGCTGGAGTCAGGAATCTGGAGCGCCGGGTTGGCGATATCTGCCGCAAGGCAGCCAGAGAGGTGCTGGAGAAGAAGAAACCGTCGATCCGCGTGACAGAGCGGAATCTGGATCATTATCTGGGACGCGAGAAAGTCTTCTTCGATGCAGCCGGAAATGAGGCACAGGTCGGTATCGTGCGCGGTCTGGCGTGGACGAGCGTCGGCGGCGATACACTGCAGATCGAGGTCAATGTCATGCCGGGCAAAGGCGTGCTGCAGATGACGGGTCAGATGGGCGATGTTATGAAGGAGTCGGCGCAGATTGCACTGACCTATGTGCGTTCGGTTGCATCTGATTACGGCGTGAAGGAGAACTATTTCGAGAAACACGATATTCACCTGCATATCCCGGAGGGCGCGGTGCCGAAGGATGGTCCATCGGCCGGAATCACGATGGCAACGGCGATGCTGTCGGCGGTGACAGGACGGAAGGTACTGCCGCGTGTGGCGATGACCGGCGAGGTAACGCTGCGCGGTCATGTGCTGATGATCGGCGGTCTGAAAGAAAAACTGCTCGCAGCCCGCATGGCGCAGGTGGAAAAGGTACTGGTACCGGCGAAAAATCAGCCGGATGTCAAGGAACTTTCGAAGGAAATCACGAAAGGAATGGAGATCGTATACATCAAGGAGATGAACGAAGTCATCCGAGAGGCATTTGTACCGGAGAAATAGCGGTTTAGTAGGAGAAAAAATATGATTATAAAAGATGTAAATCTGGAAACCGTCTGCGGTATCACCAGTAAGCTGCCGGCAAATACACAGCCTGAATTCGCGTTTGCAGGCAAATCAAACGTCGGCAAATCGTCCCTGATCAATGCGCTGATGAACCGCCGATCCTATGCGAGAACATCCTCGCAGCCGGGCAAGACCCAGACGATCAATTTTTACCATATCAACGACGCGTTTTACTACGTCGATCTGCCAGGCTACGGCTACGCGCGCGCGAGCGTTGAGGTCAAGGCAAAGTGGGGCAAGATGATTGAGAATTATCTGCACAAATCGCAGATGCTTCGCTGCGTCTTCCTGCTGATTGATATCCGTCATGAGCCGTCTTCAAACGACAAACTCATGTACGACTGGATCGTTTCCCAGGGCTTCCAGCCGATCCTGATTGCGACCAAGGCTGACAAGATCAAGCGCAGCCAGCTCCAGAAACAGTTAAAGATTCTCAGAACAGGTCTGGGAGTCGGCACCGAAGTGATGATGATTCCGTTCTCCGCCGAGACAAAACAGGGCAGAGAAGAGATCTGGAACTATCTGGAGACGGAGATCTGGAAGGTGGAACATCCGGGGGAATAGATGCCGGTGGGTAACTGTTCACAGGTAGGAATTTTCTGAACTGAAAATTCCGTACGATACAGTTCCGGCAGCAGATTTTGCCGATTTGGAATGCGTAGCATCGGCAAAATCCCGTTGCTGAGCACACGTGTGTGAACAGTAACGCCGGTGGAGAGTGCGGACGGCGAGAAATAGAATAGAGTTTTAGAAAAATTCGAAAAATAAACGTATAAACTGCGGTATCTGACCGGATATCAGGCGGCGCCTATCCTTGCGGGCGATGTCAAATATCTGGGCTGGGTGGCGCAGTTTTTTGTTTCACAGGAAATTGCGTCCTATGAAACAAAAAAGCGTTAGGTTTTTTTGAGAGAATAAAATATATATTTTTGGAAAATATAAAAATTGAGGTAACTGTTCAGTAGGTCTGCGCATTTACTGCGTTTTAATGGATTTTTGCGCGTGACTGTGAAGGTACTGAACAGTTACGAATTGAGAAAAATAATAAGGCTATCTTGAAGTAAAAAGTGATAGGATGGAATTTAAGCCTTATGGTGGTGCGGGTTGTGATTGAGTTGTGAGATAGAAGGGAGCAGCCATGTTTGAAAATCGGACGGATCTGGCGTTGGAGGAGAGAGAAAGTTTTGAGGGGAATGGGGGCGAAATCGGCGGTGTGGCGCTGCGGGAATGGCGCTGTCATGGCAGTTCGATCCGGATGACGGAAGTCTCGATTTTGAACGAAAAAGGTGCGGAATCAATGGGAAAGCCGATGGGAACCTACCTGACGATGGAAGATCCGGGTCTGTCGGAGACAGAGGATGTATACTGTGAGGCGGCTGCCGGGGAGTTAGGACGGCAGCTGGCGTCCCTGATCCGGAAAAACTGTGCTTCAACCATGGCCGGACTTTCGATTCTGGTAGCGGGACTGGGAAACCGGCAGGTGACGCCGGATTCGCTGGGACCGCGCGTGGTGGATGGGCTTTCGATGAACCGCCATCTGCGGACGGAGCCAGGCAGAAGAAATGGCACATACCTCTATACGGCTGAGAAAGCGGGGCGGACGGTGCATCCGGTTCTCAGCGGTATCCATCCGGGGGTGATGGCACAGACAGGGATGGAGACGGCAGAAATTGTCCGCGGCGTCGTGCGGGAGAGCCGCCCGGATCTGGTGATCGCGGTCGACGCGCTGGCGGCGCGAAACGTCCACCGTCTGGCAAGCACCATTCAGCTGACGGATACAGGAATTCATCCGGGTTCCGGCGTCGGCAACCACCGCCGGGGAATGACGCGGGAAAATCTCGGCGTGCCGGTAATCGCGATCGGCGTTCCGACGGTTGTGGGCGCGGCGGCGATCGTTCACGGGACGGTCAATGCGTTAGTGCGGACACTAACCGCCTCAAAAGAGGGCAGCCGGTTCGGTGAATACATCCGGGAACTGGATTCGGACAGCCAGTATGAGCTGATCCGGGAACTTCTGGAACCTGAATTTGGAGCGATGTTTGTGACCCCGCAGGACATGGACGAGCGTATCTGCAAGCTGAGCGCAGCAATCGCCGAGGGGATCCGGCGGGCAGTGGAACGGCTGGAGGAAGAAAGATAACACTGAAAAAAATGCCAGATTGAAAAACAGAACCAAACAGGAAACTACACTTTGCTAATCGCATAGGATAGAACAGGAAAGAAGGGAGATGAATGCGGTGCGGTGGTGGCAGAGGGCAGCCGGGCTCCTGATGGTTCTGTTTTTGCTGACAGTCGGCTGGAAGATGCGTGCATTCATCTGGACAGCTGTGCAGAATGCGGTGGTAAGGTCCTGGTATCCGGTCTGGGGGACTAATTTGCGGGATATACCAGATTCGGAGGAGGGGAAAAGGCATAGACTTGCCGGGTGGAAGAAACAGACGCAGGGAGAAGCCGATCCGTCCTATTATAAATATCTGGAAGAACAGGAAGTCCGGCAGGAGTATATGGATTTCCTGGCACAGTTTTCCGGGAGTAGGCTGGTGGATGGAACTTTACTTGGAAAATGGAACGGGCTTGTTCATGGAAGTGGGAGACAGGGCGGCGGAGAGACAGACGAAGAGAGGCTGTATAGTGCTGGAAAGAATGGAGAAAAGACAGAGAGGGCAAATCCTGCCGCACTGGTGGACAGCCCGCGTCTGCGGAAAAAGCTGGAAGATTATGATTATCTGATCCAGCATTTTTTTACAATCCACCCGACGGCATCGATTGACCGGAGCCTGATGAACGCAGAGACATTTTTATCGATGGATCTGACAATCAGGAAGGACGAGGCGGACGGACCACAGATCTTGATTTATCATACCCATTCGCAGGAAAATTATAGAGATTATGCGGGAAGCGACGGAAAGGGAGCGGTGGTGTCTCTGGGGGAAGAGCTGGCAAAACGGCTGCGGGCGAAAGGATATCAGGTCTGGCACGATACAACTGCCTATGATATGAAGTCGGGGCATCTAGACCGGAGCCGTGCCTATACATATGCCTGCGAGGGTGTCACGAACCTTTTGCAGAAATACCCGTCGATTCAGGTGATTTTAGATGTGCACCGGGACGGTGTCAGCGAGCAGACGCATCTAGTCACGCAGATAGAAGGGAAACCAACGGCACAGATCATGTTTTTCAACGGTACCAGCGAGACGCCGGACGGACCGATCGAGTATCTGGCAAATCCCTGCCGGAAGGAAAATCTGGCGTTCAGTTTTCAGATGAAGTGGAATGCCGATCAGATATATCCTGGGTTTACGCGGACGATTTATTTAAAGGGGCTTCGTTACAATCTGCATCTACGCCCGCGCTCGGCGTTGATCGAAGTCGGAGCACAGACGAATACATATGAAGAGGCGGTCAATGCGATGGATCCGCTGGCGCAGCTTCTGGATCAGGTGCTGACAGGCTAATGGCAAGGCTTTTAGTCAAGGCTTTTTCTATTTCAGGACTTGCGGCGTACCTGAAAAAATGGTATATTCATTTAGATCAGGTGTTATTTATTATAAAAGATGATTTTAAATAAAAAATAAGATATCGCAGCAAACATGTTGCTGCCAAACAAAGTGATACAGAGAGAGGAATGAACGGATGGCAATTATAGATCAGAGCAAAATCAGAAATTTCTGCATCATTGCACATATCGATCACGGCAAATCAACGCTGGCAGATCGTATTATTGAGATGACGGGACTTTTAACGAGCCGTGAGATGCAGGCGCAGGTGCTTGATAACATGGATCTGGAGCGGGAGAGAGGTATTACCATCAAGTCGCAGGCAGTCCGCACGGTATATAAGGCGAAAGACGGTCAGGAGTACATTTTTAATCTAATCGACACGCCTGGACATGTGGACTTTAACTACGAGGTTTCCCGAAGCCTGGCGGCGTGCGACGGTGCGATTCTGGTTGTGGATGCGGCACAGGGAATCGAGGCGCAGACGCTGGCGAATGTATATCTGGCGCTGGATCATGATCTGGAGGTCATTCCGGTGTTAAATAAGATCGATCTGCCGAGTGCGGATCCGGAGCGCGTGGCAGCGGAGATCGAGGATGTGATCGGTCTGGAGGCGTCAGATGCACCGCGTATTTCTGCGAAGACCGGCTTAAATGTCGAGGCAGTTCTGGAGGAGATCGTGCAGAAGATCCCGGCACCGGCGGGCGATCCGGAGGCATCGCTGCAGGCGCTTATTTTCGACTCTCTGTATGATTCTTACAAGGGCGTTATCGTATTCTGCCGTGTGAAGAACGGTACGATCAAAAAAGGCACACGCATGAAAATGATGGCGACCGGAGCGGCTGCCGAGGTTGTGGAGGTTGGATATTTTGGCGCAGGTCAGTTTATTCCGTGCGAAGAGCTTTCAGCCGGTATGGTTGGCTATGTGACTGCCAGTATTAAAAATGTGCAGGATACCCGCGTGGGCGATACGATCACCGATCTGGACAACCCATGTGCAGAGCCGCTTCCGGGTTACAAGAAGGTAACGCCGATGGTATACTGCGGTCTTTATCCGGCGGATGGTGCGAAATATCCGGATCTGCGGGACGCGCTGGAAAAATTGCAGCTCAACGATGCAGCGCTCTATTTTGAACCAGAGACATCGGTAGCGCTGGGCTTTGGTTTCCGGTGTGGTTTCCTGGGGCTTCTCCATCTGGATATTATCCAGGAACGCCTGGAACGCGAGTACAATCTGGATCTTGTGACAACGGCGCCGGGCGTTGTATACCGGGTGCACAAGACGAACGGCGATATGATTGAGCTGACGAACCCGTCAAACCTGCCGGATCCGTCCGAGATTGCCTATATGGAAGAGCCGATCGTGTCGGCGGAGATCATGGTTACGACCGAGTTTGTCGGTGCGATCATGACGCTGTGCCAGGAGCGCCGCGGCGTTTACCTGGGAATGGAGTATATTGAGGCGAGCCGTGCGCTGCTGAAATATGAACTTCCGTTAAATGAGATTATTTATGATTTCTTCGATGCATTGAAATCGCGCTCCCGCGGTTACGCGTCGTTTGATTATGAGTTAAAGGGCTACGAGGAATCCAAGCTGGTAAAACTGGATATTCTCGTCAACCGCGAGGAAGTGGACGCGCTCTCTTTCATCGTATTCGAAGGTTCGGCATATGAGCGCGGCAGAAAAATGTGCGAGAAGCTCAAGGATGAGATTCCGCGTCATTTATTTGAGATTCCAATCCAGGCGGCGGTCGGTGGAAAGATCATTGCCCGCGAGACGGTCAAGGCAATGCGGAAGGACGTTCTGGCAAAATGCTACGGCGGCGATATTTCCCGAAAGAGAAAACTTCTGGAGAAGCAGAAGGAAGGAAAGAAACGTATGCGTCAGATCGGAAACGTAGAGATTCCGCAGAAGGCATTTATGAGCGTCCTGAAGCTGGACGAGGAATAATGGAATTATATATACACATCCCGTTCTGCGTCCGCAAATGCCGTTACTGTGATTTTCTTTCGTTTGCGTCCGATGCGTGCGTGCGGGAGAAATATGTGGATCAGCTGATCCGGGAGATTGAAAGCATTCCGGAAGAGGATGCAGGGCAGTGTCCTGAAAATGCGGCGCCGCGGCTAAACCTGACAGGGCGGACGGTGGAGACGATCTTTATCGGCGGCGGAACGCCGTCCCTGCTTCCACCATCGGCGGTTGAGCGGATTCTGGCAGCCGTCCGGCAGGTCTTTCGGGTAGAGCCGGATGCGGAGATCACGATGGAGGCGAATCCGGGGACATTGACGCCGGATTCGGCAGCCGGTTACCGGAATGCAGGGGTCAGCCGCCTGAGTCTGGGGCTGCAGTCGGCTTCGGAGGAGGAATTGCGGCTTTTAGGGCGGATTCATACGCGGGAGCAGTTTTTACAGAGTTTTCGTGCTGCGCGGGACGCAGGATTTGACAATATCAATGTCGATCTGATGTCGGCGCTTCCGGGACAGTCGGAGGAGAGCTGGCAGGAGACTCTGCGGTTCGTCTGCGACCTTGAACCGGAACATATTTCCGCATACAGCCTGATTGTGGAAGAAGGCACGCCGTTATATGAAGAGTACGGGGAGATGTGCGCGGATCTGGAGAAATACGGCGATTACGCCTCTATGCCAAAGCGTTTACAGACGAAGTATGAAGGCTGCAAATGTCTGCCGGATGAGGAGACAGACCGGAATATGTACCACCACACGAAAACAACGCTGGCGAAGCTGGGCTATGAGCGGTATGAGATTTCCAATTATGCCAGACCGGGCTATGCCTGCCGCCACAACATCGGTTACTGGACCGGTGTGGAGTATCTGGGGCTTGGTCTGGGGGCATCCTCGTTGGTGGGCGGGAAACGCTTTCAGGTGACGGCGGATTTGAACCGTTATCTGGTGTTTACGAAAGAAGAGCTGGCAGCGGGCGCACAGTATGAGGAAATACACGAACTGAGCCGTCAGGAGCGGATGGAAGAATTTATGTTTTTGGGGCTGCGGCTGACCGGCGGCGTCCGGACGGCAGAGTTTGAACGTCGGTTTGGCGTGACGATGGAAGCGGTGTACGGCGAGGTGATCGAGAGGCTTTTGAAAGAAGGATTGCTGGAAGCGTCAGCCCAAACAGATAGCCATATCCGCCTGACGGAATATGGCTTGGATGTCAGTACCTATGCACTGGCGGAGTTTTTGCAATAAGAATAGAAATGTATGCCCGGAGTGCTTTTTGATTTCTGTTTTGCGACGGCAGGAGGAATTTGGGCGTGCATGAAAATTTTGGAGGATGTAGCATGGATTGCACGATACTGCAGTTTATAATCGTCTGCCCGATGGTATTTCTGGCAGGCTTTGTGGATGCGATCGCAGGGGGAGGCGGATTGATTTCACTTCCGGCGTACCTGATCGCCGGGGTTCCGACCCATATGGCGCTCGGAACCAACAAAATGAGTTCCATGATGGGAACGGCAATCGCGACCGGGCGGTTTGCCAAAAACGGTTACATACAGTTTAAGAAGGTGGTCTGGTTTATCGTGGCGGCGCTGATCGGTTCTTCGATCGGTTCGAACCTGACTTTGTTAGTCAGCGATAAGATTTTACAGTATATGATGATCGTGATTCTTCCGATTGTTGCATTTTATGTTATGCGGAATAAGAAAATGGGCGATGATTCGCTGGCGGGCACCCTGCCGGAGCGGAAATCATTCCTGATTGCGCTGGCATCCGCGCTGATCATCGGTATTTATGATGGCTTTTACGGACCGGGAACCGGAACTTTCCTGCTGCTGGTGCTCACAGGAGCGGCGCGCTATACGATGAAAGAGGCGGCGGGTACGACAAAGGCGATCAATCTTTCGTCCAATGTGGCGGCGTTTGTCACATTTGTGATTCACGGCAAGATCATTTACACGCTGGGGCTGGCTGCGGCGATCTGCAGTATTTTAGGAAATTATATCGGTTCCGGCCTGGTAATGGGAAATGGACAGAAGATCGTGCGCCCGCTGATTCTAGTGGTGCTGGCGATCCTGTTTGTGAAGATTTTATCGGGAAATTAGAAAAGAAAATTAAAACGATTAGGCGGATTCAGTTGTTTGACACATTTACAGTGAGAATGATGCAAAAGTAGCTGCGTGATGAAACGTGAATATTTGGCTGATAAGTCGTTTCAATAAAGAGAGGTAACGAACATGAAATGGAAGAAATTTACGCTGACGACCACCACAGAGGCAGTGGATCTCATCAGCTACACATTGGATGAACTCGGCATCGAGGGCATTGAGATTGAGGACAATATCCCGCTGACCGAGAAAGAGACGAAGGGAATGTTCATCGACATTCTGCCGGAGCTTCCGCCGGATGAGGGCGTGGCGAAGGTAAGTTTTTATCTCGATGAGGATGATGATATCCCGGCGATGATGGCGAAAGTCAAAGAGGCGCTGGAAGAATTGAAGCCGTTTACCGATCTGGGCGCCTGCACGTTTGCAGAATCCGAGACGGAGGATAAGGACTGGATCAACAACTGGAAACAGTATTTCAAACCGTTTACGGTCGATCACATCCTCATCAAGCCGACCTGGGAGACAGTGCCGGAGGAGCACAAGGATAAGCTGCTGATTCAGATCGATCCGGGTACGGCGTTTGGTACGGGCATGCATGAGACAACGCAGCTTTGCATCCGCCAGCTCGAGAAATACGTGACACCGGATTCAGAGGTGCTTGATGTCGGAACCGGAAGCGGTATCTTAGGCATCACGGCGTTAAAACTGGGCGCAAAACACGTATTTGGAACGGATCTGGATGAAAATGCGATCACAGCCGTTGGCGAGAATCTGGAAGCAAACGGAATCGCACCGGAGCAGTTCAAGGTCGTACAGGGCAACATCATCGACGATAAAACAGTGCAGGACGAGGCAAAATACGAGTATTACGACATTGCGGTTGCCAACATCCTGGCAGACGTTATCATCATGCTGCAGAAAGAGATCCCGGTTCATATTAAGAAAAATGGTATCTTCATCACATCGGGTATCATTGATATGAAGGAAGAGGCAGTCAAGGCGGCATTTGAGGCGAACGATGCCTTTGAGATTGTAGAGATTACCCATCAGGGCGAGTGGGTTTCTGTCACAGCGAGGAAGAAATAATCATGTACCATTTTTTTGTGGAACCGCACCAGATCGGGGCGGAAGAAATCCGGATTGAGGGCTCGGATGTCAACCATATCCGCAATGTTCTGCGGATGAAGCCGGGCGAGGAGATCCTGATCAGCAGCCGTGAGGGCGGCGACTATTTCTGCCGCGTGGAAGAACTGGAACCAGAGTATGTTTCGGCAAAGATTCAGGAAGAATGGGAAAACAAAGAGCTTCCGGCGCGGATTCACCTGTTCCAGGGGCTTCCGAAGGGCGATAAGATGGAACTGATCATCCAGAAGGCGGTGGAGCTGGGGGCATACCGGGTGGTTCCGGTCAGCATGAAGCGCTCGGTTGTCAAGCTGGATGCGAAAAAAGCGGACGCGAAGAGAAAACGCTGGAATGCGGTTTCTGAGAGCGCCGCGAAGCAGTCCAAGCGCAGCCTTATCCCGGAGGTGGCGCCGCTTATGACCTACAAAGAGGCGGTCAAAGAGGCAGCCGGGTACGATATGGTTCTTCTGCCATATGAGTCGGCGGACGGCATCCGGAAAACGAGGGAACTGCTGGCGTCGGTCAAGCCGGGGACGGATATCGCCGTTTTCATCGGTCCGGAGGGCGGTTTTGAGGACGAAGAAGTCGAGCTTGCCAGGGAAAACGGGGCGGAGATCGTAACGCTTGGAAAGAGAATTTTGCGGACGGAGACGGCAGGCTTGTGTATGCTGTCGGCACTGATGCTGCAGTTGGAAGTGTAATTGGAAAATTACAAAGGAGATAGAGATAAAAATGGAAGCCTATTTTGATAATTCAGCGACTACCAAGGTGCTGGACTGCGTAAAGGATGCGGTCGTTGATGCAATGTGCGTCAACTACGGAAACGCGGCGGCGAAGCACAGAAAAGGTGTGGAAGCAGAAAATTTGGTTCGCGAGGCAAAGAAGGCGATCGCGGATACACTGAAAGTGCAGGAGAAGGAGATTCTCTTTACTTCCGGCGGAACAGAGTCGAACAATACGGCGCTGATCGGCACGGCGCTGGCAAACCGCAGAGCCGGAAAACACCTTATCACAACCGGTGTGGAACATCCGTCGATCTACAATACGATGTCATTTCTGGAGGAGATGGGCTTTGAGGTGACCTATCTTCCGGTCGATCATCTGGGACATATTTCTCTGGAGGATCTGGAAAAAGCTATCCGCGAGGACACGATCCTGGTGTCTGTGATGTACGTCAATAACGAGGTCGGAGCAGTAGAGCCGATCGAGGCGATCAGCCAGTGCATCAAGAAGAAAAATCCGAAGACATTGTTCCATGTCGATGCGATCCAGGCATATGGAAAATATAAGATCCGTCCGAAAAAACAGGGAATTGACCTGCTTTCCGTCAGCGGACACAAGATCCATGCGCCGAAGGGCGTCGGATTCCTCTATATCCGCGACGGTGTCAAGATCCGCCCGATTCTGTTTGGCGGCGGCCAGCAGAAGGGCATGCGTTCCGGTACGGAAAATGTGCCGGGGTGTGTCGGACTCGGCGTGGCAGCACGAGAGGCGTACAAAGATTTTGATGCACGCATCGAAAAGCTGTATACACTCCGGGAGCACCTGATTGCGGGATTGAAACCGCTCGGCGGCGTCACCATCAACGGCAGTGAGGACCGCACCAACGCGCCGCAGATCGTCAGCGCCAGCTTTGGGGGCGTCCGCAGCGAGGTACTTCTCCATGCGCTGGAGGACAAAGGGGTTTATGTATCGTCCGGTTCCGCCTGCTCGTCCAATCATCCGGGCATCAGCGGTACTTTAAAGGGAATCGGCGTGAAAAAAGAACTTCTCGATTCGACGATCCGGTTCAGTCTGGGTGATCTGAATACCGAGGAAGAAGTAGACTATGCGATCGGCGTTCTGGGAGAACTGCTTCCGGTACTGCGCCGTTACCAGATGAAATAAAATGGCTGTTTAAAGAATGGCTGTTCAGTTTTTTTGCGGGAAAGCAGAAGAATGACAGCCTGTTGTAGAAAGGGAATTCCATGTTTCATACATTTTTGATTAAATATGCGGAGATTGGCCTGAAAGGTAAAAACCGCTATGTATTCGAGGACGCGCTGGTGTCCCACATCCATCACTCGTTAAAACGTCTTGATGGAAAATTTACCGTAACCAAGGAGGCAGGGCGTATCTATGCGACCGCAGCGGAAGAATTTGATTACGATGAGGTCATCGACGCACTGAAAAAGGTATTCGGTATTGCGGCGATCTGTCCGATGGTCCAGTTAGAGGACAACGGCTATGACGACCTGAAAGCGAAGATTGTTGAGTATGTGGACAAAGCATACCCAGATAAACACTTTACGTTCAAGGTAAACACCCGCCGTGCCAACAAACAGTATCCGCATACCTCCGAGGAAGTCAACCGCGATCTCGGTGAGGTCATCCTGGACGCATTCCCGGAGACAAAGGTAGACGTACACAATCCGGATGTTCTTTTAAATGTGGAACTGCGTGCAAAACGTATCAACGTATACTCTCTGGTGATTCCGGGACCGGGCGGTATGCCGGTCGGAACCAATGGACGCGCGATGCTGCTTTTATCCGGCGGTATCGACAGCCCGGTGGCAGGATACATGATCGCAAAACGCGGCGTTACCATCGAGGCAACCTATTTCCATGCGCCGCCATACACCAGCGACCGTGCAAAACAGAAAGTAGTCGATCTGGCAAAGCAGGTAGCAAAATACGCAGGTCCGATCAAATTAAACGTAGTCAATTTCACAGATATCCAGCTCTACATCTACGAGCAGTGCCCGCATGAGGAGCTGACGATTATCATGCGCCGCTACATGATGAAGATCGCGGAAGAGCTGGCGAAGAAAGACGACTGTCTCGGACTCATCACCGGCGAGAGCATTGGTCAGGTAGCATCCCAGACGGTTCATTCCCTGGCGGTTACCAATGCAGTCTGCACACTTCCGGTCTTCCGCCCGCTGATCGGTTTCGACAAACAGGATATCGTCGATATTTCTCTGAAAATCGGTACCTACGAGACATCGATTGAGCCGTATGAAGATTGCTGCACCATCTTCGTAGCCAAACACCCGGTTACCAAGCCGGTCCTGCACCTGATTGAAAAATCCGAGCGCAATCTGGAAGAGAAGATAGATGCGCTGGTAAAAGAGGCGATCGATACGGTTGAGGTTATCCGGTGCTAGTCATATATAAAAAAGAATGTGCCTTGGCACATTCGGGCGTCTCGCGCGGTCGCTTGCGACAGTTTTTTGCTTCGCGCGAGTGCGCATTCTCGCGGAGTGTTTTTTTCATAGGACGTAGTTCTCTATGAAAAAAAAGAACCGCTGCAAAGCGAGTTGCTTAACAGCGGTTTTTTTCGTTTCAAACAGAACCATCTCGATCGTTCTAATGGTTGCTATACAATGTACGGAGCCAATGTCGTTAAGATCTCATCGATCTGGTTCTCAGAATGGATGTTTAAATCGATCGGTTTAGACAGATCCAGACTGAAGATACCCATGATGGATTTAGCGTCAATCACATAACGTCCGGAAACAAGGTCAAAATCTACGTCGAACTTCGCTAAGTCGTTGACGAAGGATTTAACTTTATCGATCGAGTTTAAAGAAATACGAACTGTTTTCATGAAAAAAACCTCCTCTATCTACAATAATACTTTTATACTACAAAGTAATCTGACAAAAGTCAAGAGAGGATTCAATTTAAAGGAGATAAAAATGAGAAAAGCGGCATTCCACAATCTGGGCTGCAAGGTGAACTCGTATGAGACGGAAGCCATGCAGCAGCTCTTAGAGGATGCAGGATATGAGATTGTGCCGTTCCGGGAAGGAGCGGATGTTTATATTATCAACACGTGTTCCGTGACGAATGTTGCCGACCGGAAATCGCGCCAGATGCTGCACCGGGCAAAGAAAATGAACCCGTCGGCGGCTGTTGTGGCGGTCGGCTGTTATGTGCAGGCAGCAGGCGCGGAGCTGAAAAAAGATGAGGCGGTCGATCTGATCGTCGGCAATAACCAGAAAAAAGATCTGGTACAGATCCTGGATGATTATTTTGCAGATCACGAAAACAGCGGTGAGATTCTGGATATCGGACATTCACAGGAATACGAAGAACTCCATATCCGCCGGATTGCTGACCATACGCGTGCCTTTATCAAGGTACAGGACGGCTGCAACCAGTTTTGCAGCTATTGTATTATACCATATACGAGAGGACGCGTCCGCAGCCGCCGCCCGGAGGACATCGAGCACGAGGTGCGCGGGATTGCGGAAGCCGGATACAAGGAAATTGTCTTGACAGGTATCCATTTAAGCTCCTATGGTGTCGATTTCAAGGATGAGCAGCAAGAAAATCTTCTGACTTTAATCAAACGTCTCGACCAGATTCCGGGCATTGAGCGCCTGCGCCTCGGTTCTCTTGAACCACGTATCGTAACCCGTGAATTTGCCAAAGAGCTGGCGAGGCTGCGGACCATCTGCCCGCACTTCCATCTGTCACTCCAGAGTGGCTGTGACGCGACTTTAAAGCGCATGAACCGCCGCTACAACGCTGCTGAATATCAGGCGTGCTGTGAAATTCTGCGGGAAGAATTTGACAATCCGGCGATCACGACCGATGTCATCGTAGGATTCCCGGGCGAGACCGAAGAAGAATTTGCCGAAACAGAACGCTTCTTAAAAGCGATCCATTTCTATGAAATGCATATATTCAAATACTCCCGCCGCGCAGGCACCCGCGCCGCCGATATGCCGGATCAGGTACCAGAAGGAACCAAATCCGTCCGCAGCGATATCCTGCTGGCACTGGAAAAACAGCAGTCCTTAGAATACCGCGGGCGCTTCCTCGGAACCGAAGAAGAAATCCTTCTCGAAGAACCAATCGAGATTGACGGAACCAAATACATGATGGGACACACCCGCCAGTATGTCAAAGGTGCCGTGCCATACGAAGAAGGATTGAAAAATAAGACGGTGAAGGGAATCTTCACGAAGGCACTGAATGAAGAGGTGCTTTTACTGGAAAAAGAATAAAAGACAGAAAACGAAAAAACCAATGATACCCCCAAGATGGGATTCATTGGTTTTTTACATACATATAAAATTAAAAAAAATGACATAAATAGAATATATCGGCTTAACAAATTAATCAGTAAGCAATCAATGAACCCCAACGAGATCCTTAATAACTTCCCCAGCAATAATCAGTCCCACTACTGACGGTACAAACGAGATACTCCCCGGAATCTGCCGTCTGGCGGTACAATTGCGTGCGGTTCCCGGCGGGCAGACACAGTGGGAACGGCAGGAGGTAGCCATATCATCCACCGGCGTCAGTGGTTTTTCTTTCGAATAAACCACTTTCAGCTTCTTGATCCCGCGTTTTTTCAGCTCCCGCCGCATGACCTTCGCGAGAGGACAAACAGAGGTTTTATTAATATCGGTCACCTCAAAAGCGGTCGGATCCAGTTTGTTTCCGGCGCCCATCGAGCTGATGATCGGCGTGTGGGTTTCTTCCGCCTGTTCCACCAGAATCAGCTTTCCCGTTACGGTGTCGATTGCGTCGATCACGTAGTCATACTGGGAAAAATCAAATTCCTTCGCGGTATCCGGCATGTAGAATGTCTTGTAGGTGTGGACAACCGCATGCGGGTTGATGGATTTGATGCGTTCCTCAGCGACATCGACCTTGTACTTTCCGATGGTGGAGGTGGTTGCGATGATCTGACGGTTGATGTTGGTTAAGCAGACCTTGTCATCGTCGATGAGATCAAGCGTGCCGACGCCGCTGCGCGCGAGGGCCTCCACCGCATAGCCGCCGACTCCGCCGATGCCGAAGATGGCAACGCGTGCTTTTGATAAACGCTCCATGGCATCCCTGCCGAGGAGAAGTTCAGTTCTGGAAAATGAATTTAACATATGATACTCCCTTGTAATATATTCTGTCAGTAGCTTCACAGTCACAACTGTGCTATACTAAATAGTAGCAGGCTCTGTTTCTGAACGTTTTTTACCCATCAGTTCGGTATTTTATTGTAAAGGTGCGGTCTGCGTTTGTCAAGAAAGACATGAAGAAACGTAACAAAGTGTGCAAATAATCGTTACTGGGCACGCGTGCGTGAACAGTAACAACGGGCAAAAAAGGGTTGACAGATATTGCATAAAGTGATAATATACCTACTAAGCTAATAGGAAAAAGAAAAGGAGTGAAGATCATGAAAGCAGTCAATGGTTTTTGGATGAATACGATGTGTTGCAGCAATGTTTGTACCTGTATGGATCGATGTTGTTGTCGCATTTGTGTACGCGAAAACCAGAAAGCTGGACTTCGGTAAGCGGGGGTTCCGGGGAAAACGGGTTTCGTGAATCTTTTTATTCATAAGGGTTAAGGATATAGAAAGAGCGCATCCGCGTACACAGAAAAACAAGCAGGACAGGCGGCAGAAAAGCTGGATTGGACGGGCGGGAAATGTGTATAGAGGATGGGCTCTTTTCGCATTTTAAACTTCTTTTGGAGCGAGTTTTTCAAATTGGAAATGAGTTCTGGAAAAAAGAAGAATCTATAGAAATCTATAAAAATTAAAAAATATAAAAATCATCACAGATATAGGAGGAAATCATCATGGCAAACATTTATAAGGGAACACTGGGGCTGGTAGGAAACACACCGTTAGTTGAGGTTGTGAATGTTGAGAAAGCGCTGGGACTGGAAGCAACGGTTCTGGTAAAACTGGAGTATTTAAACCCGGCTGGAAGCGTGAAGGATCGTATTGCAAAAGGCATGATTGAGGATGCAGAGAAGAGAGGTGTCCTGAAAGAGGGTTCTGTCATCATCGAGCCGACTTCCGGCAATACCGGTATCGGTCTGGCGTCCATCGCAGCAGCGAAGGGATATCGCATCATCCTGACGATGCCGGAGACGATGAGCGTGGAGCGCCGCAACATTCTGAAAGCGTACGGTGCAGAGATTGTCCTGACTGAGGGCGCAAAGGGCATGAAGGGCGCGATCGAGAAGGCAGAAGAGCTGGCAAAAGAGACACCGGGCAGCTTCTTAGCCGGTCAGTTTGTCAATCCGGTCAATCCGGCGGTTCACAGAGCAACCACTGGTCCGGAGATCTGGAATGATACCGACGGAAAGGTTGATATCCTGATCGCAGGTGTTGGTACCGGCGGAACTCTGACAGGTACCGGCGAATACTTAAAATCCCAGAACCCGAATGTGAAAGTCGTAGCGCTGGAGCCAGCTTCATCCCCGGTATTAAAGACAGGCAAGGGCGGCGCACACAAGATTCAGGGTATCGGCGCCGGATTTGTGCCGGATGTACTGAACACTAAGATTTATGATGAGATTTTCGAGGCGGAGAATGAGGATGCATTTGCGGCAGCAAAACTTCTGGCACACAAAGAGGGCATCTTAGTCGGTATTTCCTCCGGCGCAGCCCTGCATGGTGCGATTGAGCTGGCAAAACGCCCGGAAAATAAGGGGAAAACCATCGTAGCGATTCTTCCGGACAGCGGTGACCGCTATTATTCCACACCACTCTTTACAGAGGACTAAGAGACTAATTATAAGAGACTAATTATAGAAATAGGACTTCCCAGAATGCAGGGAGAGTGTTATAATTAACAGAAAATGAGTGACTGGTTACGTGCGCGTGAACGGTAACAAAACAGCAGAAAAACACAGGACCCGTTTGTTTGGCAGAGCACTGTCAGCGCGGATCCTGTGCTTTTGTTTCATTTCATGAGAATTGTGGTTACTGTACACAGGTAGGTACATTTTTTACATTCTTTTTCTTAAAGAGGATTTTGCAGATAACGGATACAGGAGAATATACAATGAAAACGATTACGATTGAGGAGCTGGAAGCGTTAAAGGATGCGGAGAAGACGATCGTGGACATCCGCCCGCAGGACCAGTATATGCGCGGAACTTTTCCGGGGGCGGTAAGCCTCCCGGCGTCCCGGCTGGAAGAGCAATATGAGGAAGAAACAGCCAGGTTAGACAAAATGCATCCAGTGTACGTGATGTGCCATACCGGTGAGAAGAGTCAGGAGTGGGTGCGTCGTCTGACCGGAGACGGATTTGACGCGGTCAATGTGGAGGGTGGTTACCGTGCGTGGCTGCGCCTCTCCCTGTCCCGCTTCGTAGGCGGAGAATCCGAGGCGGATCGAGAGGAAAAACGGGCGAGAATTGAGCAGAGTATTATAAAAAAATTCCGCAAGCCGATCTGGCGGGCGTTTACGCGGGCGCTCAACACCTACGACCTGATTCAGGAGGGCGACAAGATCGCAGTCTGTATCTCCGGCGGCAAGGATTCCATGCTGATGGCGAAACTTTTCCAGGAATTGAAAAAACATGGAAAATTCCAGTTTGAAACCGTTTTTCTAGTGATGAATCCGGGCTACAATGCGGATAACTGGAAGATCATCCAGGACAATGCGAAACTTCTCGGCATTCCGCTGACGGTATTTGAGAGCGATATTTTCGACACGGTGGCGACGATCGAACAGAATCCGTGCTACCTCTGTGCCAGAATGCGACGCGGTCACCTCTATGCACAGGCGAAAGCGCTGGGCTGCAATAAAATTGCGCTTGGGCATCATTTTGATGATGTGATTGAGACGATCCTCATGGGAATGCTGTACAGCGGCAAGATTGAGACGATGATGCCGAAGCTGCACAGCCAGAATTTCGAGGGCATGGAGCTGATCCGCCCGATGTACCTTATCAAGGAAGATGCGGTCAAGGCGTGGCGCGATTACAACGGACTGCGGTTTATACAGTGCGCGTGCCGTTTTACTGAAAATTGCGTGAGCTGCGGAGGCGGACGCGGTTCCAAGCGCGATGAGATGAAGGAATTGATCGCCCATTTCCGCAAGGAGAGCGACGTGATCGAGAAAAATATCTTTAAGAGTGTCCACAATATCAACTTAAAGACTGTGATCGGTTACCACAAGGACGATTGGACGTACAATTTCCTGGATGATTATAATGATAAAAAATAACTTGCCGAATGGGGTAAAGTAGAGTAAAATAAAAAAGAGTAGTTTACCTGCACGCATGGATCCACAGAGTGACAGAGCGCGGCGGGTATTTAAAAGGACGTGAAGACAAAATGGGTGATATCAGCAATACACAGTTTTTTAGAGCAGTACAGGAAGAGAAGAAGCTGGAGGCAAGCCAGGTTCTGGAACAGGTATATACAGCGCTGACGGAGAAGGGTTACAACCCGATCAATCAGATTGTAGGATATATTATGTCTGGAGATCCGACCTATATTACCAGCCACAAGAGTGCCAGAAGCCTGATTATGAAGGTAGAGCGTGACGAAATTCTGGAAGAGCTTGTGAAGGTATATATTGAGACGAAGCTTCAGTAAAGAGTGGATGCAGCACGGCAATTAAAAAGCGGAAGAGTAAACAGCTGGCGACAACAGTCCAATATCTGACGGGCTGCCAGCTTGTTTTGTTATGGAGAAAATAGAATATGAGAATTATGGGGCTTGATTTTGGATCGAAGACCACGGGAGTGGCAGTCAGCGATCCGTTAGGCATTACAGCACAGGGGATTGAGACGATCACACGGAAGGATGAGAACAAACTTCGCCAGACCTGCGCCCGGATTGAAGAGCTGATCCGGGAATACGAGGTTGGGACGATTGTTTTGGGGTATCCTAAAAATATGAATAATACGCTGGGAGAGCGCGTTGAAAAGACGCTGGCATTTAAAGAGATGCTGGAACGGCGGACGAACCTTCCGGTCGTTATGTGGGACGAGCGCCTGACGACGAATGCGGCGGAGCAGATTCTGATCGAGAGTGGAGTGCGCCGGGAAAACCGGAAGAGCGTGATTGATAAGATTGCGGCAGTATTGATTTTGCAGGGATATTTGGATTTACAGGCACAAGGAAAAGCGGAAGAATAAATTATCAGTGATAAAAATAAATGATTGAAAATAAAGAATAGAAGGAGAATCATAGAATGGGAAACCTGGATTCAATGTTAGATGAACTGAATAATATGGAAAACAGCATCACGCTGAGGGATGAGAACGGCGAGGAAGTGAAGCTGTATGTCCTGGAAGAGACAAAGTTAAATGGCGAGTCCTATCTGCTGGCAAGTGATACGAAGGACGGCGATGGAGAGTGCTATCTGTTGAGAGATACATCAAAGCCGGAGGATGCAGAAGCAGCTTACGAATTTGTGGACGATGACGGAGAACTGGAGTACATGTCCAAGGTGTTTGCGGAGCTGATGAGCGATCTGGGCGTTGATATCGAATAAAAATCTAAAAATCGAATTTTTGGAGGTGCATTGATTGAAAAAGGAAACAAATCATAATAAGGTAAAGATCATACCGCTCGGTGGTCTGGAACAGATCGGTATGAATATGACTGCCTTCGAATATGAAGACAGCATTATTGTAGTAGACTGCGGTATGGCATTCCCGAGCGACGATATGCTGGGAATCGATCTGGTTATCCCGGATGTATCCTATTTAAAGAACAACATTGACAAAGTCAAGGGCTTTGTGATCACGCACGGACATGAGGACCATATCGGCGCGCTGCCGTATGTACTCCGCGATGTTCCGGCACCGGTATACGGCACCAAACTGACGATCGGACTGATTGAGAATAAATTAAAAGAGCATAATATGACGAAGACCGTCCGCCGCAAGGTCGTAAAGCACGGACAGTCCATCAATCTCGGATGTTTTCGGATTGAGTTTATCAAGACGAACCACAGTATCGCAGATGCATCGGCGCTTGCGATCTTCTCCCCGGCTGGCATTATCGTCCACACCGGCGACTTCAAGATCGATTACACACCGGTATTCGGTGAACCGGCGGATCTGCAGCGTTTTGCCGAGCTTGGAAAGAAAGGCGTGCTTGCGCTGATGTGCGACAGTACCAACGCGATCCGTCCGGGATTTACGATGTCGGAGCGCACCGTCGGCAAGACCTTTGATTCGATTTTTGCAGAGCACAAGAACAACCGGATCATCGTTGCGACGTTTGCTTCCAACGTAGACCGTGTCCAGCAGATCATCAATACGGCATACCACTATGGACGTAAGGTAGTGGTCGAGGGCCGTAGCATGGTCAATGTCATCGGCACGGCGAGCGAACTTGGATACATTAATATTCCGGAAAATACACTGATCGACATTGAACATCTGAAAAATTATAAGAAAGAGGATACCGTCCTTATCACGACCGGCAGCCAGGGCGAGTCTCTGGCGGCACTGTCCCGTATGGCGGCAGACCTGCACAAGAAGGTTTCGATCATGCCGGGCGACGTGGTTATTTTAAGTTCCACCCCGATTCCGGGTAATGAGAAAGCCGTTGCAAGAGTTATCAATGAGCTGTCGATGAAGGGCGCAGAGGTTATCAACCAGGATACCCACGTATCCGGACATGCCTGCCAGGAGGAGATCAAGCTGATGTACTCCTTAATTCGTCCGAAATTCTCGATTCCGGTACACGGTGAGTACCGCCACCTGATGGCGCAGCGCAACCTGGCGATCTCAATGGGCATTCCGAAGGAAAATGTCATCCTGATGCGCTCAGGCGATGTGATCGAGATTGGGGACGAGGGCTACTGCGTTGCCGATCATGTACAGGCGGGCGGCATCCTGGTCGATGGTCTGGGCATCGGTGATGTCGGAAATATCGTTCTGCGAGACCGTCAGAATCTGGCACAGAACGGTATCATTATCGTGGTACTGACGCTGGAGAAATACAGCAACCAGCTCTTAGCCGGACCGGACATCGTGTCCCGAGGTTTCGTCTATGTGCGTGAGTCCGAGGATCTGATGGAAGAGGCACAGAGAATCGTGGATGAAGCCGTACAGGGCTGTCTTGAGAAGCACGTGAGCGACTGGGGCAAGATCAAGAACATTATCCGCGACAGCCTGAGTGATTTCCTATGGAAGAAGATGAAGAGAAATCCGATGATTCTTCCGATCATCATGGAAGTGTAGAAGACTGCAAAAGCAGCACGGAGGTGGCATATGAGCCGGACATCTGGAGAACCCCATATCGCAGTATCAATTCTGGACAGCGTGTTCCGGATCGTCTTTCTGGTACTGACACTGTTTCTGCTCTATGAGGGCGCAATAAAGGGTTACTGGCTGGGGCATGAGATATTTAAACCGACCGCAGTCGAGGCAGAGCCGGGAAGAATGAGAACGGTTACCATCGAGGAAAGCGAAAGTGCCTCCGAGGCAGGCGAAGCGCTGGAACGCGTCGGTTTGATTCAAAGCCGCGTGGTCTTTATGCTGCAGGCAAAGATTTATGAATACAAGATATATCCGGGGACCTATCAGTTCAGCACCGCCCAGACTTCTCTGGAGATGCTGAAGGAGATGGATGAGGCGGCAGCTTCTGCCGCCAGCCCGGAGGAGGATAAAAGTGATAGTAAATGACAGAATTACCGCCTATATCCAGTCGTTGGACGCGGGCAACGGACCGCTGCTCGACTCGATAGAGGAAGAAGCGCTGGCTGACTGCGTGCCGATCATCCGCAGGGAGACCTCCGCATTTCTGAAAACACTGATTGCTCTCAAGCGCCCGCAGTCGATTCTGGAGGTAGGAACGGCTGTGGGCTATTCGGCTTTACTGATGAGCCGTGTGATGCCGGAAAACTGCCGGATCACGACGATTGAGAAGTACGAAAAAAGAATACCGATTGCCAAGCGCAATTTTGAAAGGGCAGGAAAAGAGCCGTGCATTACTTTACTGGAAGGCGATGCGGAAGAGATACTGGGGACGCTTTCCGGCCCTTATGATTTTATATTTATGGATGCAGCTAAGGGGCAGTATATGCACTGGCTGCCTCAGATTTTGCGTCTGCTGCCGTCCGGTGGCGTCCTTCTGTCGGACAATGTCTTACAGGACGGCGATATCGTGGAATCCCGCTATGCGGTCGAGCGCCGCAACCGGACGATCCACACGCGGATGCGCGATTATTTATATGAACTGACACACATGAAAGAATTTGAGACGTCTATCATTCCGATCGGGGATGGTGTGGCGTTAAGTGTAAAGCGATAAAAGAAAGGAAAAACATGAGAAAATTGGAACTTTTAATCCCGGCGGGCAGCCTGGATGTCCTCAAGACGGCGGTCCTTTACGGAGCCGATGCGGTCTATCTGGGTGGCGAGGCGTTTGGTCTGCGGGCAAAGGCGAAGAATTTTACGAACGAAGAGATCAAAGAAGGCATTGCGTTCGCTCATGAGCGCGGCGTCAAAGTATATATTACAGCAAATATTTTTGCACATAATGATGATTTAGCCGGTGTGGAAGAATATTTCACAGAACTGAAAGAAATCAAGCCGGATGCGCTGATTATTTCCGATCCGGGTGTTTTTGAGATTGCCAGACGCATTCTCCCGGAGATGGAGATCCATATCAGCACACAGGCAAATAATACAAACTACGGGACGTTCCTTTTCTGGTATAAACAGGGCGCGAAGCGCGTGGTAACGGCGCGGGAGCTGTCCTTGAAGGAGATTCGCGAGATCCGCGAACATATTCCGGAGGATATGGAGATCGAGAGCTTCATCCACGGAGCGATGTGCATTTCCTATTCAGGACGATGTCTTCTCAGCAATTTCCTGACGGGGCGCGACGCGAACCAGGGCGCCTGTACTCATCCGTGCCGCTGGAAATATGCGGTGGCGGAGGAGACAAGACCGGGCGAGTGGATGCCGGTCTATGAAAATGAGCGCGGCAGCTATATTTTCAACTCCCGCGACCTGTGCATGATTGAGCACATTCCGGAGATGGTCGAAGCAGGAATCGACAGCTTCAAGATCGAGGGACGCATGAAGACAGCACTCTATGTGGCAACCGTGGCGAGAACCTACCGAATCGCAATCGACGATTATCTGGAAAGCCCGGAAAAATACCAGTCCAAGATGGAGTGGTATAAGAGTGAGATCCGCAAATGTACCCACCGGGAATACATCACTGGATTTTATTTCCATAAACCGGGTACCGAGTCGCAGGTATACGGAAGCAATACTTATGTAAAACCGTACACCTATCTGGGAACGGTCGGCGCTGTGCGCGGGGATGGCCTGGTTCATCTGGAGCAGAAGAATAAATTCAGCGTGGGAGAGACGATCGAGATCATGAAGCCGGACGGACGTAACCTGCGTGTGGAAGTGAAAGGCATCTTTACTGAGGATGGAACCGCGCAGGAGAGCGCACCGCACCCGAAGCAGCAGCTCTGGGTAGATTTAGGCGGTATGGCAAAGCCGCAGGATATCCTGCGGCGTGAGGACGAAGCGCTGGATTTGTAAAGGTGCGGCTGGATGGACATCAGGAGGATGACAGATGGTTTGGTTTTTAGGAGGAACGGCGGTCCTGTGCCTGTTATATTATATCATAATTGTTATTTATTCAGGTGTTTCGACTTCGTTTGCCTTGATCTGGCCCTGCTTGGCGATCTTTTTGGGACTTCTGGCGGCTGGATGGTGGTTTGACAGCCAGCATGAGGGCAGAATTCCCGTGTGGATCGGCGTTTCCGTCGGGACAGTATGTGCGGCGGGATTTCTGATTCTGGTGATCACGGAGGTTTTGATCGGCTGGAGCGCCATTACGGCGACGGGACAGCCGGCGGACTATGTGATCGTGCTGGGAGCGCGTGTGCGCGGCACCAAGATCAGCAATTCCCTAAAGCAGCGTCTGGATCGGGCGATCGAGTATTCGGAGGAATATCCGAACACGGTTCTGGTGCTTTCCGGCGGAAAAGGTCCGGGCGAGGAGATCAGCGAGGCGCGGGCGATGTACGAATATTTACAGTACAACGGGATTCCGGAGGATAAGCTGCTGATTGAAGACCAGTCCTCCGACACGGTGCAGAACATCGAGTTCAGCCGGACGGTGATCGACCGGCAGGAATACAACAAGGCGCAGGCGGCGCGGGCACACCTGATGGAGTTTTACCGTGAGCGCCCGGACGGCGATACCATCCGGATCGGGATTCTGACGAGCAATTACCATGTGTTCCGGGCGGAGGCGATCGCGCGCAGACAGGAGATCGAGCCGGTCGGCGTGGCAGCTGCGTGCGACCCGGTGCTGGCGGTGCACCTGTGGCTGCGGGAGGCATTTGCCGTACTAAAAGACAAATTTATGGGAAGACTGTAAAAAAAGAAGAAAAAAAGATGCGATTCAACGTTACTGTTCACGTATGCGTGAACAGTAACGATTCAACAGATGTCTGTATGCACTGTGGAATCGTTTCAGAGAAAGGAAAGACAGCATGACAGTAAAAGATTTGAAGAGCTATCAGATCCTGAATGAAAAACACGTAAAAGAGCTGAATTCTGATGGGATTCTTCTGGAACATAAGAAGACGGGAGCGAGAGTGTTCCTGCTCTCGAATGACGATGAGAACAAGGTATTCTGCATCGGATTCCGTACCCCGCCATCTGACAGCACGGGTGTGCCGCATATCATGGAGCACAGCGTTTTGTGCGGTTCGGCGAAATTTCCAGTCAAGGATCCGTTTGTAGAGCTGGTGAAGGGCTCATTAAATACTTTCTTAAACGCGATGACCTACCCGGATAAGACGGTATACCCGGTTGCAAGCTGCAACGACAAAGATTTCCAGAACCTGATGGACGTCTATATGGACGCGGTTCTGCATCCGAATATCTATAAAGAAGAGAAGATTTTCCGCCAGGAGGGCTGGCATTACGAGATGGAGTCGGCGGACAGCCCGATCACGGTAAACGGTGTCGTTTACAATGAGATGAAAGGTGCATTTTCCTCCCCGGAGGGCGTGCTTGACCGCTACACGCAGAACACGCTTTACCCGGATACCTGCTATACGCATGAGTCCGGCGGCGCTCCGGAGGTTATCCCGGAGCTGACCTATGAGAATTTTCTGAATTTCCACCGCAAATTCTACCATCCGTCCAACAGCTTTATCTATCTGTACGGAAATATGGATATGGCAGAGAAGCTGGACTGGCTGGATCGTGAGTATTTAAGCCACTATGACCGTCAGCCGGTGGATTCTGAAATTCACTACCAGAAGCCGTTTGACGCGCCGAAGGACCGCGAGATCTTCTATCCGATCACTGAGGATGAGCCGGAGGATCACGCAACCTACCTGTCGGTCAATACGGTAGTAGGCGACGATCTCGACCCGATTCTCTACATGGCATTTCAGATCCTGGAGTATGTGCTTTTGGATGCGCCGGGCGCCGTTTTAAAGAAAGAACTCATCAGCGCCGGGATTGGCCAGGATATCCTGGGAAGCTATGAAAATGGTATTTTACAGCCATATTTTTCTGTCATTGCGAAAAATGCGGATGGCAGCCAGAAAGAGGCGTTTTTAAAGACTGTCAAGGAAACGCTTAAGAAGCTGGCAGATGATGGCATCAACCAGAAGAGCCTGCTGGCGGGCATCAACTACTATGAATTCCGCAGCCGCGAGGCAGATTTCGGCAACGCGCCGAAGGGATTGATGTACGGCTTGCAGTGCTTAGATAGCTGGCTGTACGATGGCGATCCGCTGATGCACCTGGAATATGAGGAGACATTTGCATTCCTCAAAAAAGCGGCAAAAGAGGGATATTTTGAGGAACTGATCCGCAAATATCTCTTAGATAACCCGTTTGAGGCAGTGATCACGGTCAGCCCGAAGCGGGGACTGACGGCGATCGAGGATGAGAAGCTGCGTGAAAAGCTGGAAGCATATAAGAAGAGCCTGGGCGCGGAGGAGATTCAGGCGATCGTGGATGGCACGAAAGAGCTGAAAGAGTATCAGGACACCCCGTCCCCGAAGGAAGATTTAGAGAAAATTCCGCTGTTGAAACGCTCAGATATCCGCAAAGAGGCGGAGAAATTTATCCTGACCGAGCGCGAGATTGGCGGAACCAAGGTGCTGGCACATGAGCTCTTTACCTCAGGCATCGGTTATCTGCGCGTGATGTTCCGTACCGACCATGTACCGTCCAGGGATCTGCCGTATGTGGGACTTTTGAAAGCAGTGCTTGGATTTGTCGATACGACGAAACACACATACAGCGATTTGTCGGATGAGATCAACTTAAATACCGGCGGTATCACGCTCAGTGTCAGCTCCTATGCGGACAGCCGGAAACAGGGCGCGTTTACCGGTATTTTTACCGCGAGTGCCCGGGTGCTGTGCGAGAAGCTGGACTTCGGATTTTCAGCGATCGCGGAGATTCTGCTTGATTCAATCCTTGATGATGAGAAACGTCTCGGCGAGATTGTGGCGGAGACGAAGTCGAAGAGCCAGATGCGTTTAAATCAGGCGGCACATTCAGCGGCAGTGATGAGAGCCAGCTCCTATTTTTCAGCAGAATCGGCATTTGACGACTGCACGGGCGGAATCGGCTTCTACCAGTTCCTTGAAGAGACGGCAAAGCACTTTGAGGAGAAAAAGGGCGAGGTGATCGCGAAATTAAAAGAGACGGCGGCACGTCTGTTTACGAAAGAAAATATGCTGATAAGCTACACGGCAGCAGCCGACGATCAGGCAGGGCTTGAAGCAGCGCTTCCGCTTTTAAAAGAACGTCTTCCACAGGGCGACGGAACCGTTTATCCGTTTGAGTGGAAAAAAGAGAACTTAAACGAGGGCTTCATGACCTCCTCCCAGGTCAATTATCTGGCGCGCTGCGGCAATTTCGTGGAGAAAGGGCTGGCATACAAGGGCACGCTGCGGACGCTGAAAGTCATTCTCGGATATGATTATCTGTGGATCAATGTCCGTGTCAAGGGCGGCGCTTACGGCGTCATGAATGGAGCCGGACGGTTTGGCGACAGCTATTTCGTTTCCTACCGCGATCCGAACCTGCGCGAGACGAATGAGGTTTACGAGGGCATCGTGCCGTATCTGGAGCAGTTTGAGGCAGATGAGCGTGATATGACGAAATTCGTGATTGGAACCATCAGCGACCTTGATGCACCGCTTCTGCCGCCGTACAAAGGCATTCGCGCCGACGCGGCCTGGTTTACCGGCGTGACGGATGCGATGGTTCAGAAAGAGAGAGACGAGATCCTGGCAGTTACCCCGGAGGATATCCGGGAGCTGGCGCCGATTATCAGGGCAGTGCTCAGTGAGCAGAGCATCTGTGCGATTGGAAATGCAGAAAAAGTCAAGGCAAATCAGGATCTGTTTAAGACGGTGAAGAATCTGTTTAACTAAATAAAATGTAAGCGAAAGGAAACAAGATGGCAAATACAGATACAAAAGAGTTTAAATCTGGCTTTGTGACCCTGATCGGGCGTCCGAATGTCGGCAAATCTACGCTGATGAACCACCTGATCGGACAGAAGATCGCGATCACATCTGAGAAGCCGCAGACGACCCGGAACCGTATCCAGACGGTTTACACAGACGAGCGCGGACAGATCATTTTTCTGGACACACCGGGTATCCACAAGGCGAAAAACAAGCTGGGCGAGTACATGGTCAATGTCGCAGAGAATACGTTAAAAGAGGTTGACGTGATTCTCTGGCTGGTAGAGCCGACCACCTTCATCGGGGCAGGCGAGCGTTACATTGCAGAGCAGCTTTCGAAGATCAAGACGCCGGTCATTCTGGTTATTAATAAAATTGATACGGTCAAATCGAAGGAAGAGATTCTGACCTTTATCGCGGCATATAAGGATATTTTGAATTTTGCGGAGATTATCCCGGTTTCGGCTCTCAAAGAGATGAATATCGAGGATGTCAAGAGCAGTATTTTTAAATATCTCCCGGCAGGTCCGCAGTTTTACGATGAGGATACCGTCACCGACCAGCCGATGCGCCAGATCGCAGCGGAGCTGATCCGCGAGAAAGCGCTTCGGATGCTGGACGACGAGATCCCGCACGGCATTGCAGTTGTCATCGACCAGATGAAAGAGCGCCCAAACGGCATCATCGACGTGGATGCAACGATCGTGTGCGAGCGCGATTCCCACAAGGGCATCATCATCGGAAAAGGCGGATCGATGTTAAAACGTATTGGAACCGCTGCCCGGATGGAAATTGAAAATCTGATGGACACGAAGGTCAACCTGAAACTCTGGGTTAAAGTGCGCCGGGAGTGGAGAGACAGCGATATGTATATGAAGAATTACGGATATAACCCGAAAGAAATTTAAGTGAGGGAAGGAAGGGCTGCATGCGAGATTTGATACAGACAACCGGAATGGTGCTTTATGCAGCCCCGGTCGGTGAATTTGATAAACGTCTGATTCTCCTGACGGGAGACCGCGGAAAAATCACGGCATTTGCCCGCGGGGCGAAGCGCACTGGAAGTTTGCTGCGTGCGGCAAGCCGGCCTTTCGCATTTGGAACCTTCACACTTTCTGAGACGCGGGATGCCTACAATCTCTATGGCGCGGAGATCGAAAACTATTTCGAAGGACTTGAACAGGACGTTGAGTGCGCCTGCTACGCTTCCTATTTTGCTGAATTCGCCGAATACTTCGGGAGAGAAGGTCTGGAGGCAAGAGAAATGCTGCGATTACTCTACCAGTCCTTCCGCGCCCTCCTAAAACCCGCACTCCCCAACAAACTTGTACAGCGCATCTTTGAATTAAAAATCATGGTCATCAACGGCGAATACACCGAAGATCCACCCTTGCGCGCCGGAGACTCCGCACGCTACGCCTGGCAGTACGTCATCTACGCGCCGATCGAGAAGTTGTATACATTTCTTTTGAAAGAAGATGCATTTGCACAATTTGCGGCGAATGTGGAGCGGAATAAGAGGGCGTATATAGATAAAAGTTTTCACTCATTGGAGATATTGCAGACGATTACATAACATACAACTATCCAGGGAGGAGTTGTTTATATGCCAGAAGCCAAATTCCACCAGAAAATCGCCTGGTTCAATTTCATCTGCTGCCTCATGGTCATCTGGACGCATTCCGGCAACGCGGATCTGTTTTTCCCGGAACTGGGGCAGGACGCACCGTGGTGGCATTTCCAGTACCCGGTCATGCAGGAAATTCTGCGGGTGGACATCCCATGCTTTATCATGCTGTCTGCCTACCTGTTCTACCGGAACTTCACGATGAAGCGGCTGGGAGAAAAATTAAATAAACGTCTGCATTCGCTTCTGGTTCCGTACCTGCTCTGGAATACCATCTACTACGTGGCGTATGTGGCGGCGAGCCGGATTCCGGGACTGCAGACGATCGCCAACCGGACGGATCTGGTGATTACGCCGTCGGGCGCATGGCAGGCGATCACCAAGTACACCTTCAATCCGGTGTTCTGGTTCATGTACCAGATCATCCTGCTGGTGCTGCTGGCACCGGTGCTGTATCTGTTTCTGAAAAATATCTGGACCGGCGCGGCATTTCTGCTGGTGCTGCTTGTGGCACTTTTCAAGGGGGTGGCGCTGCCGGAGCTGAATCTGGACGCCCTGATTTATTATTCCTTTGCCGCCTATGCGGCGCTGCACGGGAGAAAATGGGCGGAGGCGGTATGGTCGTGGAAGCGGGCGGCACTGGGGGTGTGCCTGCTAGCAGTGGGAATTGTGCTCAGCAGGAGCTATTATACCCACTATTTTGTGCCGGGAATCGTTCTCTACCAGCTTCTGGCAGTCATCGGTATCTGGATGATGGTAAACGAGCGCTGGCTGGGAGAAGTCAGACCGTTTATGACCTGCACCTTTTTTATCTATGCGACGCACTTTGTGGTGGTCCGTTTCCTCAATAAGGCGGCGGCGCTGCTATTTCCGGGCAGCCAGCTGGTTTCGATGTTTATGTATGTGTGCATGCCGCTGCTTGCAGTGACCCTCTGTTATCAGGCGGCGCGCGTGTTGCGGAGGTACCGTCCGGACATCTGGAAGACCCTGAATGGGGGACGTTGACAAAAAGCTGGATTTACGGTTGAAAGGCAGGTATCTCTGGAAACGGAAGTGCGAGTATGCGTTTTTTCAGGTCCAAGTCTTGAAAATACATAGAAAAGCAGGTATACTATAAAAACTTGGTTGTAGGAGCATTTTTGCGCTTGGGAGGAAGAGCAATGAAAAAAAGAGGATTTCTTCTGGCAGCGTGTACCGTGGGTGTGATGCTGTCCGGCTGTGGCTCACGGGAAACCGCCTTTTCCCCTTCGGAGAGCTGCGTATATGTGGCAAAAGACGGGGCGCTGTCGAGTGCTCTGGTGGAGCAGACCGGCGGTATTTCGGTCGATGAGAATGAATTAAAGCAGTATTTAGAGACGGCAGTGATTCATTTTAATGAAGAAAAAGGCGCCGGGGCGTTGGCACAGAACCAGAAAAATGCCGAGAGACTGCCGGCAGCATTGAAAAGTGTGAAGGCGGGAAAAGACACGGTGACTGCGATCTTTGATTATGCTTCCTTTGAAGATCTGAAAGCATTCGGAGAGACGAATGACAACGAGGACACCAGCAACTCCCTGACGGCGCTGGAGGCAAAGCCGCTTTCGGAGGCGATTGCCGATGGATGGTTTTCCGAGGGTGAGCTGGTAAAAGCGGATGGAAGCGAAGCCGGAACGGATACGGTTCAAAATGAAAAAAGCGGCATGGCAGTCCGGAGCGAGGGCGGTGCGACGTTGATGGTCGGCGGAAAAGTGCTTTACCGCAGTTCGAATACCGAGTTAAAAGACGATTCAACCGTCAGTCTGCCGGAAACAGGCACGGCTTATGTGATTTTTAAAAGATAAAAAACAGAATGATTGTTAAATTCGTCCATCTGCCAGATATCGAAAGAAGAGGCGGGGACGGGTACAATGATAAATGAATCAGGAGGACAAGACAAATGGAAAAGACGATGGACAAAATCGTGGCGCTCGCAAAATCAAGAGGATTTGTATATCCGGGTTCTGAGATTTACGGCGGCCTTGCCAATACATGGGACTACGGCAATCTGGGCGTAGAACTGAAAAACAATGTAAAACGTGCATGGTGGCAGAAATTTATTCAGGAAAGCCCGTACAACGTAGGTGTAGACTGTGCGATTCTCATGAACTCCCAGACATGGGTGGCATCTGGACATCTGGGCGGCTTCTCTGACCCGCTGATGGACTGCAAGAGCTGTAAAGAGCGTTTCCGTGCAGATAAGCTCATCGAGGATTATATGGCAGAGCACAACATCGAGATCGAGGGTTCCGTAGACGGCTGGTCCCAGGAGCAGATGAAACAGTACATTGATGACAATAACATCTGCTGTCCGAGCTGCGGCAAGCATGATTTCACCGACATTCGTCAGTTTAACCTGATGTTCAAGACTTTCCAGGGAGTTACCGAGGATGCAAAAAACACCGTATATCTGCGTCCGGAGACTGCACAGGGTATCTTTGTAAACTTCAAGAACGTACAGAGAACCTCCCGCAAGAAGATCCCGTTTGGTATCGGTCAGATCGGTAAATCTTTCCGTAACGAGATCACACCGGGTAACTTTACTTTCCGTACCAGAGAGTTCGAGCAGATGGAGCTGGAGTTCTTCTGTGAACCGGGAACCGATCTTGAGTGGTTTGCATACTGGAAACAGCACTGCATCGACTGGCTGCAGACACTTGGCATCAAGCCGGATGAGATGCGCGCGCGCGACCATTCTCCGGAAGAGCTGTGCTTCTACAGCAAGGCGACGACCGATCTGGAATTTCTGTTCCCGTTCGGATGGGGCGAGCTGTGGGGTATCGCAGACCGTACCGATTACGATCTGACCCAGCATCAGAACACCTCCGGTCAGGATATGACCTACTTCGATGATGAGAAGAAGGAGAAATATATCCCGTATGTGATTGAGCCGTCACTGGGTGCTGACCGTGTAACCCTGGCATTCCTGTGTGCTGCATACGATGAGGAAGAGATCGGAGAGGGCGATGTAAGAACCGTTCTTCACTTCCATCCGGCTATCGCACCGGTTAAGATCGGTGTGCTTCCGCTGTCCAAGAAGCTTAACGAGGGAGCAGAGAAGATCTACGCAGAGCTTTCCAAGTACTACAACTGCGAGTTCGACGACAGAGGAAACATTGGTAAGCGTTATCGCCGTCAGGATGAGATCGGTACTCCGTTCTGTATCACTTACGACTTCGAGTCGGAGACCGACCAGGCTGTTACCGTCCGTGACCGTGATACCATGGAGCAGGTACGTGTGCCGATCGCCGAGTTAAAGAACTACTTTGAGGATAAGTTCCGTTTCTAATCTTTAAATAAACAAAAAAGCAGAAACCATATTCCAGAAAACAGGAGATGGTTTCTGCTTTTTGTGTTAGAGAGGGCTTGTGAGATTTTTGGCATTTTGCAAAGAACGAAATTTATTTTGGGGAAGATTAGGCACTGTTCTGGATAGTCATCTCATTTAATATTCGCGAAAATTACAAAAAAATATATATTGATCGAAAAAAAGTTGGAAAGAATTCAAAAAAACTCTTTACTAGACCGCAGTTTATGTTATAATATTCACGATGGCTTTTATCTTTCACATAAATACAAATATGTGAATGTAAAACATAAACGAGTATAGGAGGAAAATACTTATGGCAAAATGGGTTTATATGTTTAGCGAGGGCGACATGACCATGCGTAACCTGCTGGGAGGAAAGGGAGCGAACCTGGCGGAGATGACAAGCATCGGTCTGCCGGTTCCACAGGGATTTACAATCACAACTGAGGCTTGTACCCAGTATTACGAAGATGGTCGCAAGATTAACGACGAGATCATGGCACAGACCATGGAAGGCGTTAAGAAGATGGAAGAGCTCAATGGAAAGAAATTTGGCGATCTGAAGAACCCACTGTTAGTATCGGTTCGTTCCGGTGCGAGAGCATCCATGCCAGGTATGATGGATACCATCTTAAACCTTGGTTTAAATGACGAGGTAGTTGCAGCGATGATCGCAGGCAACCCGGACCCGAAATTTGAGCGATTTGTATATGACTCCTACAGACGTTTCATCCAGATGTTCTCGGATGTCGTTATGGAAGTTGGTAAGAAATACTTCGAGCAGCTCATCGACAAGATGAAAGAAGAGAAGGGTGTTCAGTACGATATCGAACTGACTGCTGCTGACTTAAAGACTCTGGCTGAGCAGTTCAAGGCTGAGTACAAAAAACAGTTAGGTGAGGACTTCCCGTCTGACCCGGTTGTTCAGTTAAAATTAGCAATCGAAGCTGTATTCCGTTCCTGGGACAACCCACGTGCGAACGTATACAGAAGAGATAATGATATTCCGTATTCCTGGGGTACTGCAGTAAACGTAATGCCGATGGTATTCGGTAACTTAAACGATGAGTCCGGTACAGGTGTTGCATTTACCCGTGACCCGGCAACCGGCGAGAAGAAGCTGATGGGCGAGTTCTTAAAGAACGCACAGGGCGAGGACGTAGTTGCAGGTGTTCGTACTCCGATGCCGATCGCTCAGATGGAGCAGGAGTTCCCGGAGGCATATGCAGATTTCATCAAGGTTTGCGATGTGCTTGAGAACCACTACCATGATATGCAGGATATGGAGTTTACTGTAGAGAACCGTAAACTTTATATGTTACAGTGCCGTAACGGTAAGAGAACTGCTCAGGCAGCTCTGCAGATCGCTTGCGACCTGGTAGATGAAGGACATAAGACAGAGGAAGAAGCAGTCGCTATGATCGACCCGCGTAACCTCGATACACTGCTGCATCCGCAGTTTGACGCTGCTGCATTAAAGGCAGCTACTCCGCTTGGAAAAGGCTTAGGTGCTTCTCCGGGTGCTGCTTGCGGTAAAGTTGTATTCACTGCAGAGGATGCTGAGAAATGGGCTGAAAAGGGCGAGAAGGTTGTCTTAGTTCGTCTTGAGACCTCTCCGGAAGACATTACCGGTATGAAGGTTGCTCAGGGTATCTTAACCGTTCGTGGTGGTATGACCTCTCACGCAGCCGTAGTTGCCCGTGGTATGGGTACCTGCTGTGTATCCGGATGCGGCGACATCGCTATGGATGAAGAAAATAAGAAATTCACATTAGCTGGTAAAGAGTTCAATGAGGGAGACTTCATCTCCATTGATGGTACAACTGGTAATATTTACGAGGGCGAGATCAAGACCGTAGACGCTACCATCGCTGGTACATTCGGTCGTGTTATGGCATGGGCTGACAAGTTCAGAAGACTGAAAGTTCGTACCAACGCTGATACACCGGCAGATGCGAAGAAAGCTAGAGAGCTTGGCGCAGAAGGTATCGGTCTTTGCCGTACTGAGCATATGTTCTTCGAGGAAGACAGAATCGCTGCTTTCCGTGAGATGATCTGTGCTGACACTGTAGAAGAGAGAGAAGCAGCTCTGGATAAGATCCTTCCGTATCAGCAGGGCGACTTCGAGGGTCTGTTCGAGGCTCTGGAGGGCAACCCGGTTACGATCCGTTTCCTGGATCCGCCGCTGCATGAGTTCGTTCCGACTGAGGAAGAGGACATCAAGAAACTGGCTGAGGCTCAGGGCAAACCGGTTGAGACTATCAAGAACATCATCGCTTCCCTGCATGAGTTCAACCCGATGATGGGTCACCGTGGACTTCGTCTGGCAGTTACCTATCCGGAGATCGCAGTTATGCAGACCAAGGCAGTTATCCGTGCAGCTATCAACGTACAGAAAGCTCACGCTGACTGGTCCGTAAAACCGGAGATCATGATTCCGCTCGCTTGCGATGCGAAAGAGTTAAAATATGTAAAAGATATCGTTGTGAAGACCGCTGACGAGGAGATCGCAACAGCAGGCGTTGATCTGAAGTACGAAGTAGGTACCATGATCGAGATCCCGCGTGCAGCTCTGACCGCTGACGACATCGCAAAAGAGGCTGAATTCTTCTGCTTCGGTACAAATGACTTAACTCAGATGACCTACGGCTTCTCCCGTGATGATGCAGGCAAGTTCCTGAATGCTTACTATGACAAGAAGATCTTCGAGAGCGATCCATTCGCAAAACTGGATCAGACTGGCGTAGGTAAGCTCATGGAGATGGCGATCAAGTTAGGTAAAGCAGAGCGCCCGACCCTTCATGTAGGTATCTGCGGCGAGCACGGCGGCGACCCGTCTTCCGTAGAGTTCTGCCACAAGATTGGTCTTGACTATGTATCCTGCTCACCGTTCCGTGTGCCGATCGCTCGTCTGGCTGCTGCACAGGCTGCAATCGCTGAGAAATAATTTTAAGGAAATATCCTTGAATAGATGAGTAAATGAGGACTCCCTTACGAAAGTAAGGGGGTTCTTTTATATAAATAACCGGCGGCTGTTTATGAAAAAAAACATGGATGATGGCAATTTTTATGGACATGGTATATTTTGAATGCTATAATCAAAAGTGTAAGAATATAAGGTAAGAGTTAAGTGGGTATTATAGATAAAGTTCCTGTAAATTTTTTACATGGAGCTTTTTTTGATCATATTAGAAAATTAAGTCTTATGTGCGGGGGCACCGAAGCGCAGGCCACTGAATCGTAATAAATAGCCGGAAATCAGATGTGAAAAAAGTAGAAAAGAATAACAGGGATGGAAGGAAAATGAAAGGAAAAAGAGTGATCGCAGGTATTCTGCTTGTTGGAATCTTAGCAGTCACCCTGGCAGGGTGCAAAAATACAGATGAGAATAAAAAAGAAACGGGAAAACCCGTCATCACACTCGGAAGCGACAACTATCCACCATACAATTATCTGAATGAAGATGGTGTGCCGACAGGAATCGATGTAGAACTGGCTACAGAAGCTTTCAGAAGAATGGGCTATCAGGTGGAGGTTGTCCAGATTAACTGGGAGAAGAAGAAAGAGCTGGTGGAGAGTGGAGAGATAGATTGCATCATGGGCTGTTTTTCCATGGAAGGGCGCCTGGATGATTACCGCTGGGCCGGACCGTACATAGCAAGCCGTCAGGTGGTTGCTGTAAATGAGAGCAGTGACATCTATAAACTGAGTGACCTGGAGGGAAAGAATCTGGCTGTCCAGTCCACAACCAAACCGGAGGGCATCTTTCTGAACCGGACGGATGAGAGAATCCCAAAACTGGGAAATCTGATCAGCCTGGGACACCGGGAACTGATCTATACATTTCTGGGGAAAGGATATGTAGATGCAGTTGCCGCACATGAGGAGTCGATTGTCCAGTATATGAAGGATTATAATGCAAGCTTTCGTATCCTGGAAGAACCGCTGATGATCACCGGAATAGGGGTTGCTTTTGCAAAAGAGGATGAGCGGGGAATCTGTGAACAGATGGATCAGATTCTGGAGGAAATGCGTCAGGATGGCACATCCCTGAAAATCATTGAAAAATATCTGGATGATCCGGAGAAGTATCTGGAGGTGGATAATCTTGGATATTAAGGGAAGAACGAAGAAAAAACAGATTAAAACAATTGGTATTTTGCTTGGAATCTGTGTGGCTGTAGTCTCTCTGTTTTATTTCTTCCACACGGAAAAAGCGGAAGCAGAAGAAAGAATGGTAGAGATAGTAAACTATGTGAAAGTGCAGTGCTCCACCTACACCCATTATAATGAATCTTCGGAATCCAAAAGTCTCCTCCGTGCCATTGAAAGTGCCAGACAGATGAGTACCAATATTAACATGGAAACAGAAAGCGGCGGTCAGTTAAGCCGGGAGTTTCTGAAGGATAATCTGCAGACACTCTGGGTGGATGGTATCCTTGTACTTGATGCAGAGGGAAAGACGGTCTGTGAGTACAGCATGAACGAGTCACTGACGGATGAGATTACGAAGTATCTGCAAAAAGAAATTATCATGGATTTTGCCGGATATGAAGAAAGATCTTATTCAGAACGGTTTGCCAAAGAAGACGGGTCCCGGATCGACATTGCAGCCTGTGCCAGAAAAGACGCGCCGGGTGTTGTGGCAATTTATTATTACACATCTCCTGAATTTACCAGAAACTATACTTTGACGATACAGAGACTTTTAAATGGATATGGCGTCCAAAAAGATGGAACAATTATTGTTGCAGACGAGGGGGTCGTTGTTGCCAGTAACGATGAGAGCCTGCTGGGGCAGAATACGGCCGACAATGAGGTTGTTCAGGCAATGAAAAAGCACACAGACAGTCAGCATATTTTTCATTTAAAGAATGAAGGAACCGGATGCTACGGAATCATGCTGAAGCAGCGGGATTATTATATTTATGCATATCTTGCGGATCGAGAAGTATTTCATAATCTTCTATTAAGTGTGATAAGTGTTATTTTTCTATATTTTCTGATATTTGGTATATTCTGGTTCTGTATCTCCAGAACCAATCTGGAACATGAGAAACAAGAACGGGAAAAGGATGAAAAATATAAAGCAGAACTTCTGATAGCTGCAAAAAAGGCGGAAGCCGCTAATCGGGCAAAAACAGAGTTTCTTCAGCGGATGAGCCATGATATCCGGACTCCGATTAATGGAATCTGCGGTTTGATCAATATGGCAGATCATTGTGCAGATGATATGGAGAAACAGACAGAATACAGAACAAAGGTGAAAGAGGCATCCAATTTGTTGCTGGAACTGGTAAACGATGTCCTGGATATGAGTAAGCTGGAGTCGGGCGAAGTGATTTTGGAAGAAATTCCGTTTGATCTGAGCCGTATTTCCAGGGAAGTACTTGTTGTGATCGAGCAGATGGCGGCAGAACAGAATATCCGGATCGTGTGGGAGAAGAAAGAAATCACACATCGGAAGTTTATTGGAAGTCCAGGATATGTGAAACGTGTGATGATGAATATACTGTCGAATGCGGTGAAATATAACAGAAAAAACGGACATATCTATATTAGCTGCCGGGAGATTCCATCCGGACAGCCAGAGATGACGACAATAGAATTTGTCTGCCGGGATACAGGAATCGGAATGACAGATGAGTTTCAGAAACATATTTTTGAACCGTTTGCCCAGGAACATGCAGGAAGCCGTACAAAATTTGCCGGAACAGGCCTGGGAATGCCGATTGCAAAGAAGTTGATTGAGACAATGGGTGGAACCATTACCTTTGAAAGTGAAAACGGTGCAGGGACTACCTTTGTGATCCGGATTCCATTTAAAATCGATCTGAATTCGGATAAACGGGAAGAAAAGAAAGATGTATCAGATGGAAAATCTATAAAGGGACTGCATATTCTTCTGGCAGAAGATAATGAGCTGAACATGGAAATTGCTGAATTTGTGCTTCAGAATGAAGGTGCTGTCGTGACTAAGGCATGGAATGGGCAGGAAGCCGTTGAACGATTCAAAAAAAGTGAACCCGGTGAATTTGATGCGATTCTTATGGATATCATGATGCCGGTTATGAATGGTTATGAAGCAGCAAAGACGATTCGTTCCATGGATAGAAAGGATGCTAAAGCGATACCGATCATTGCAATGACAGCAAATGCGTTCACAGAGGACAGAATAAGAGCAAAAGAAGCAGGAATGGATCAACATATTGCAAAACCGATTGATATAAAAACCATACTTGCTGTTTTTGACCAGGTGTTTAGAACTTCATAAAAACTGCATATATATAGAAAATTAAAATACGGATAAAAGAAAAAAATACTGATTGTAGATGACGCGGAATTTAACAGAGATAGGTTGAAAGAAATTCTGGGAGAAACATATGATTATCTGGAAGCAGAAAATGGAAGTCAGGTCATTCAGATGCTGGGAGAAAATGTTGGAATTGATCGGATGCTTTTAGACATCAATATGTCACAGATGAATGGCTTTGATGTTTTGAAATGGATGAACCAAAGTCAGTGTATTACGGAAACTCCTGTAATCATGATTTCTTCGGAAGAACCGGTTGATACGATGCGTAAAGCATATGACATGGGAATCACGGATTATATCATCCGACCGTTTGATTCTGTGATTGTAAAGAAAAGAGTTCAGAATACCTTGCATTAAGTAATGTGGCATGTTGCTAATTGACAAATTCGCCTTTTCCAAGTATCGTATATACGTGTAATAGTATGTATGATTTGAATGTGGAGTAAATATGACCGAAAAACATAGTTATGAGATTATCGTCCTGGATCTGGACGGAACCTTAACAAACAGAGATAAGGTGATTACGCCAAAGACGAAGCAGCGTCTGATGGAGCTTCAGGAGCGCGGAAAGAAGATTGTACTGGCGTCCGGGCGTCCGACGCCGGGAGTGCTGCCGCTTGCGAGAGAGCTGGAGCTGGCAAAATACGGCAGTTATATTCTGTCGTTTAATGGAGGCAGGATCACGAACTGCAAAACCGGCGAGATCATATTCAGCCGTTCCCTGCCGCAGGAGGCAAATCAGAAGATTATACGCTTGGCCGAGGAGGAACAGGTGGGGCTTTTGAGTTACGATGAGGCGGGGGCAAAGCTTCTGACGAACCAGAGTGACAGTCCCTATGCGAAGTTGGAAGCGCGGATCAACGGCATGGAGTTAGTACAGGTGGACGACATAGAAGCTGCGATCACGTATCCGGTACCGAAATACCTGATGATGGAGGATGGAGACTACCTGGCGATGGTCGAGCCGCGCGTCAAGGCGGCGATGGGGAAGAATTTCAGCGTTTACCGTTCGGAGCCGTTTTTCCTGGAGGTGCTTCCGAGGGGCATAGATAAAGCACAGTCGTTAGAGCGTCTTCTTTCTCACATCGGGCTTTCGCGTGAGCAGATGATTGCCTGTGGGGACGGCTACAACGACCTCACGATGATTCAGTATGCCGGATTAGGTGTAGCGATGGAGAATGCGGTGCTTCCGGTGCGGAAAGCTGCAGACTTTATTACCTATTCCAACAACGACGACGGTGTGGCTCATGTGGTGGAGAAGTTTATGCTGTAGAAGATTTGGCAGATTCGCATAAATGTATATTGCGTGAACAGATGAAAAATAAAATATTCATAAAAATAGGCAAGATACTAGACTTTAAAACTTTAATATGTTAATATAAGAAAAACGGAAAAATGAATATATTTTCGGAGTACATATTAAAAAGGGGTGCCTTGCATTATGAATAAAAAACTGAAAACCGAAGCTGTGGATCATCTGTTCCAGGCGATTCTGACACTGAAAAATACCGACGAATGCTATAGCTTTTTCGAGGATGTATGCACAGTTAATGAACTTTTATCATTTTCCCAGAGATATGAAGTAGCGAAGATGCTGCGTGAGAAGAAGACATATCTGGAGATCGCGGACAAGACCGGCGCATCGACAGCGACGATCAGCCGTGTCAACCGTTCTTTAAATTACGGAAGCGACGGATATGATATGGTATTTGCGCGTGTGAAAGAGCAGGAAGAGGCGGAGAAAACGGAAGCGTAAGACGAAGTAGGAATATACGCACGATAGATAAAGCGCGTACTTTCATAGGTGTAGCAAACCAACCTGCCAAAGATGGACAAATTTGGCTTGGGGTGGAATTGTCCCAGGAGCTGGCAGCTGGTTGAATGAAAGATAAAAAGAAATGAAAGAAAAAAGACATTGAAAGAATTTCCACAAGGGGAAGTGATTCCAGTGTCTTTTTTATCGTGTATGATGCAATGGGTTGAATTTTTTGTTGTTTAGCCTGTTTTTGAGTGTGGCGGTACAGCGGAAGTGCTGCCTATTTCTTCTTCTTCGGATTCACCGGCGTCTCCTGCCGGAGCTGTTCCGCCAGGATTTCAATCATCTGTTTTTTCAGATAGACATCAAACGCCAGCTCACTGATAAAGGCGAACAGCTGTAAATACTCGCGGTCTTCACAGTCATAGTCCTTGAATGTCTGGCTGGCGGCGTCAAATTTTGCCATGACGTCTTCCTGCAAGCGCTTGCGCTGCCCTTTTTCCAGCGAAAAGATTTCGTTGTAAAGCTCTTCTAATTCCGGGCTGGAACCATGGGAAAAGTGGTGCTCGCTGATGGGCGAGAAGAGCTGCTCAATATCCCGAAAGGATATCACATTTTTAAAATAATAAATCAGAATCAGCATCAGCAGATGATTCTTGGAGTAGCGTTTTTTGATGGGCGGCGGCAGCAGGTTATTTTTGGCATAGTTATTGATCATGGTTTTGGTCAGGATCTTATCCTCGCCCAGCCATTTGGAAGTGTTCAGGTGGCTGTCCATGAAGGTCGTGACCTGATCCATATATAAATCAATACCGGGAATCTCCGACGGATGCACCCGGGTCAGACTATCAACATAAGCCAGCAGATCCTGCAGGCGTTCTTCGTTTGATTTCATGTATGTACCTCGCTGCGTTGAAATTCGAAAGCTGCGAAACAGGGAGGCGATTTTGGCGCTTCCGCTGTCATGAACTCTCTATGTGATATTATATAGTTTTGAAAACCAGATAGCAAGGAGAAATTTAAAATCAATGAAAATTCCGTGACATCCAAGAGAAAATAGATTATACTAGAGCGTATTCGAACATACTTTTTGTCATTAAAAATAGATTATATAAGAGGATAGAAGGGAACGAAACATATATGAGCAAATACGACACACTTAACCCGATGCAGCGGGAGGCGGTTTTTCACACGGAGGGACCACTCCTGGTTCTGGCAGGCGCCGGTTCAGGAAAGACGCGCGTCCTGACACACCGGATTGCGTATTTAATCGAGGAAAAACGGGTGGCGCCGTGGAATATCATGGCGATCACATTTACCAATAAAGCGGCGGCGGAGATGCGCGAGCGTGTGGATAAGATTGTGGGGGAAGGCGCGGAGGCGATCTGGGTCAGCACGTTCCATTCGAGCTGCGTTCGGATTCTGCGCCGGTTTATCGACCGTCTGGGATATGACACGAATTTTACTATCTATGACGGCGACGACCAGAAAACGCTGATGAAGCAGGTGCTCAAGAAAATGCAGGCGGATCCGAAGCAGTTTAAGGAGCGGGCGGTGCTGTCACGGATTTCTGCGGCGAAAAATGACCGGATCACGGCGGATGAGTTTGAGCAGCAGGCGGGAGCGGACTTCCGGGAGAAAAAGATTGCTCAGATTTACCGGGAATATCAGAAAGAACTCAAGAAGAATAATGCCCTGGATTTCGACGATCTGCTGGTGAAAACGGTAGAACTTTTCGAGGCAAACGCGGATGTGCTGGAATATTATCAGGACAAATTCCGGTATATCATGGTGGACGAGTACCAGGACACGAACCTTGTACAGTTTAAGCTGGTCGATCTGCTGGCAAAGAAGTACAGAAATATCTGTGTGGTCGGTGATGATGACCAGTCGATCTACAAATTCCGCGGGGCAAATATCGAAAATATTTTAAGTTTTGAGAAAGCATTTCCGGGCGCACGCGTTATCAAGCTGGAGCAGAACTACCGTTCCACCCAGAGCATCCTGAACGCGGCAAATGAGGTGATCCGCCACAACCGCGGCAGAAAGGACAAGACGCTGTGGACGGCGAATGACGAGGGACCGAAGGTGCGCTTCCGTCAGTATGACACGGCATACGAGGAGGCAGACGCCATTATCCGTGATATTGAGCGTGAGAAAGAAGAGAAAAATGCGGAATATTCGGATTTTGCCGTGCTGTACCGTACCAATGCACAGTCGCGTCTTCTGGAGGAAAAATGTATTTATTACAGCATTCCGTACCGGCTGGTCGGTGGCGTCAATTTCTATCAGCGCAAGGAAATCAAGGATATTCTCTGCTATTTAAAGACGATTGCGAATGGGCGCGATGATCTGGCGGTTCAGCGTGTCATCAATGTGCCGAAGCGCGGCATCGGTGCGACCTCGATCGGAAAAGTGACGATCTATGCGTCTGCCAATGGCATGAGCTTTTATGATGCGCTGCTGCGCGTGCGCGGCGTGCCGACGATCGGCAAGGCGGCGGATAAGATCGAGAAGTTTACGGAGCAGATCGAAAACTTCCGGTCGCGGCTTTCGGCCCTTTCGATCCCGGAACTTATCGAGGCGATTCTGGAAGAGACGGGATATAAGAAGGATCTGGAGGCGGAAGGCGAGATCGAGGGAGAAACACGTCTGCAGAACGTGGAAGAGCTGGTTAATAAGGCGACCGGCTATATGAGCACGGCGGAGGAACCGACGCTGGACGGATTTTTGGAGGAGGTTGCGCTGGTAGCGGATGTAGATAGTCTGGACGAATCCGAAAACAGGATTGTCCTGATGACTTTGCACGGCGCAAAAGGTCTGGAATTTCCGTATGTCTATTTAAGCGGCATGGAGGACGGGCTGTTTCCGAGCAGCATGTCCATCTTTTCGGATGATAAGGACGCCATCGAAGAAGAACGGCGTCTCTGCTATGTCGGAATCACTCGTGCGGAGAAAGAACTGACGCTGACGGCGGCGAGACAGCGCATGGTCAATGGAGAAACGCGGTTTGCGAAGGTCAGCCGCTTCATCGAGGAGATTCCGCCGCAGCTTCTGGACGAGGAAGAGCAGCCGATCGTCTTTGAACGGGCTGCTGGTATGAGCCGGGGCAGACGCGGATTTGAAGATTCGGGGACTTCTGGCTGGACAACGGGCAGCTTTGGTGTATCTGGCGCGGGAGACGGCGATCGGGTGCGGATTGGCGGAATGTCTGGAAAACACTCTCTTTCAGAGAACGATGCCGCCTGGGAGCGCGGCGCAGCCCGGATGAGCGGCTGGGGCGGTGTGAATGGTTCCGGAAGTGCTGGTTCTGGCCGCACGCTGGATCCATATAAGAGCGCTTATAGTTCCAGCAGCCGTCCAGCCAGCCCGGCACCGTCATTTGGCAAGGCATTTACGGTCCAGAAGGCCGACCATCTTTCCTACGGCGAGGGCGACCGAGTCCGCCACCTCAAATTTGGCGAGGGAACGGTGCAGAAGATCGCGGACGGCGGCAAGGATTTTGAGGTGACGGTTAATTTTGACCGCGTGGGCGTGAAAAAAATGTTCGCTTCATTTGCAAAACTGGTGAAATGTTAGACCGTGTTTGCCGTATTGTTACGGTACACGTATGCGAAAACAGTAATGCCGTATTAAAACATTTTCGCCAGATCCAATAAAAAATATAGTAAAATCGGCTGAGAGATGGTATAATAAAATCAAGAATTGCGGATCAAAACGCGGGAAAGGATGTGGAGTGTATGAATAAATTTGATATGATGAGCAAAGATGCGCTCTCCAGAGTAGAAGAGATCATGAATGCAACCAAACTGAATGAATTCCTTCACAGAAAAGAAGAAGAGGAGAAACAGAAAAACTGTATTCTCTGGATTTTAGCCATTATCGGTATTGTAGCAGCAGTTGCAGCGATTGCATACGGCGTATATCGTTTCTTTACTCCAGATTATCTGGAAGATTTCGAGGACGACTTCGATGATGATTTCGACGACGATTTCTTCGAGGATGAGAGCGACGAGAAAGAGAAGAAAGACTGATTGTGATAATTTAGTCAATGAATCAGAATAAATACTGCGCGGAACCGGAAAATCGGTTTCACGCAGTATTTTTTATGCCGTAGGAAAGTTTGTAGATAAGTTTGTATTTTTTATATCTTGGAAAAAGAAAAAAATTCCTGTATACTATAAAGATATGAATTAGAACCGCAGATGAAAATTAGCTGTGAGTTGAAAAATCATTTGCAGTTGGTGATTATAGTGCGGTAAAAGCCACTGAGAGAAGGAGCTATATAGTTATCAATGAAAAAAGGTGAGATTTACGAAGGAACTGTAGAACGGATTGAGTTTCCAAATAAGGGCGTAGTTGTGATAGATGGAGAGAAAGCGATCGTCAAAAATGCGCTTCCGGGACAGAAGATCCGGTTCCGTATCAATAAAAAGCGCGGCGGCCGATGCGAGGGTATGCTTTTGGAGGTTGTCGAGCACTCAAAGTTAGAGACGGCAGAGGATGTATGCCCGCATTTTGGTATCTGCGGCGGATGTCTTTATCAGCCGATTCCGTATGAGGAACAGCTTGCGATCAAGGAAAAACAGGTTCGTTCCCTTCTGGATGCGGTATGTCCGGAATATGAGTTTGAGGGCATCTTAGGCAGCCCGTTGGTGCAGGGCTACCGGAATAAGATGGAGTTTTCCTTCGGTGATGAGGTCAAGGATGGTCCTATGTCGCTGGGAATGCACAAGCGCGGCAGTTTTTATGATGTGGTTACAACCGGCGAATGCCATATCGTGCATCCGGATTTTTGCAAGATTCTTGTCTGTACAAAAGAATATTTTGAGGAAAAGAAAGTTGGATTTTATAAAAAAATGCAGCATACCGGCTATCTGCGCCATCTTCTGGTGCGCCGTGCGATCAAGACAGGGGAGATTCTGGTCGATCTGATCACGACGACACAGACGGATACCTTTGAGGGAACCGAGGAAGCCCTTTTACGGGGATGGACGGAGCGCCTGCAGGCACTTCCTATGGAGGGAAGCTTTGCGGGCATTCTGCATACCAAAAATGATACATTGGCGGATGCTGTAAAAGATGAGGGGACGGACATTCTGTTCGGACGCGAGCATTTTTACGAAGAGCTTTTAGGGCTACGGTTCCAGATCTCGCCGTTTTCTTTTTTCCAGACGAACTCATTGGGCGCGGAGGTACTGTACGAGAAAACGCGTGAGTATGTGGGTGAGACGAAGGGAAAAGTCGTATTTGACCTTTACAGCGGCACCGGCACGATCGCGCAGATCCTCGCACCGGTGGCGGAGAAAGTAGTCGGCGTGGAGATTGTCGGGGAAGCAGTCGAGGCAGCCCGTGAGAATGCGGCGCGCAACGGACTTGGCAACTGCGAATTTCTGGCGGGGGATGTCCTCAAGGTGGTGGACGAGCTGGAAGAAAAGCCGGATCTGATCGTTCTGGATCCGCCGCGCGACGGAATCCATCCGAAGGCGATCGGAAAGATTTTGAATTTTGGCGTCAGCCACATGGTTTATGTGTCCTGCAAACCAACCAGCCTTGCGAGGGATCTGGAACCGATCCAGGCGGCAGGATATCAGGTGGATAAGGTGTGCTGCGTGGATATGTTCCCGCATACTGCCAATTGTGAGACGGTGGTTTCATTGACGCGGAAGAAATAAGATCCCAAAATGGATGTGGGAAAAATGGATGAAACAAAAGAGAATGAAATAAAACCAGATACAGCAGATTGCCAGGTACAGGAGACAGCTGTGCAGCGCCGGAAGAGGGAGACTTTACTGCGCGAACAGACGCCGGATGCCCTGTGGGAAGCGATTCTTGCATTTGAAGGGGCAATATTTTACACGGCGAAAGGGCTGGAATATTCGTACACGATCCGGGGCAACGAGATGTTTGTCAGCCGGAAAGAAAAGTCGGTCACGCGTGCAAGCATCCTGGTGGCGTATAAAAAAGCGCAGGAGCTTGGCTGCGTGACCGGACCAAAGCAGCTGGGAGTGTTTGGGGCAAGCTATCTGTATCCGGTGTTCCTGAGGCTGGGGATTATCTGCGCCAGTGCTGGTTGATTTCCGCCCCGAAAAACAGGATGCAGATGCAGGCGTACAGCCACAGCATCAGGATCACGACGGCGGTCAAGCTGCCGTACATATAAGAATAATTACCGAAATAGTTGAAGTAGATGGAAAATCCGTAGGAACATCCGATCCATCCGACGGTGGAAATCAGCGCACCGGGAAGCTGGAGACGGATATCCTGCCGTTCATAGGGCAGCCAGGTGTACAGCGCGATGAAAAAGAGCGTCAGCAGCGCCAGCGCAAGAAACGTCCGGAGACTAATCAGGCAGGAAACGAATCTGTCCAGCATCGGAAAGTAACGGAATAGCAGGCGCTGCAGGGAGGAACCGAACACCATCAGAACCAGGGAGAAAATGCACATCAGGAGAAAAACGATGGTATAGCCAGAGTTGATGATACGTCCTAAAAGATAATTTCTGCGCTTGCGGCAGCCGATGATCCGGTTTAAGCCGCGCTCGATCCCAAGCATGCCGCGGGCAGCCGACCAGATGGTTGCCACGGTGGTAACCGAGAGCAGGGCGGCCGGGGATACAGTCTGGATATCCTGGATTACCGATTCAATCAGCGGGTGGATGCTGGAGGGAAGAAGCTGTGTCATCACGTGCATCAGATCCTCCGGGCTGACGGCGGGGATGAGCTGGATCAGCGTCAGCAGAATCATGATAAAAGGTGCGGCGGAGAGAACAATAAAAAAAGAAGCCTGGGCGGCGTACACCGTGACTTCGTCTTTGATGAAATCGTTGTAAATCCGTTTACAGTTCAGGAGAAAAGAAAGCATGGAAAACCTCGCTTGATTTATGTTATTAAGAAAATATCCGTAACCGGCTCATTTCCCTTTGAAAAATGGCTGACGATAGGTGAATGCCATTTCAGTGTTGTTAAAAGTATATTATCATGAGGTCGAAAAAATAGCAACGGATTTGCCTGTCTTGACGAAAACACCGGTTTCCCGTATGATAACAGGATAGAAATGATTCGGGTCTGCAGGATATAAGGATGGCAGTGATGCGGACAGCAGCAAAAATCAGCCGGCAGCCAATTGGAAAATGGGACATGGGAGGAAACAAAATGATCGCAATCACAGCATGCGCGGCGGCACTGGCAGCCGTGACAGTGGGGCTTTTGCTCCGCTCGGAATATGAAAAAAAACATTTTGTGACCGACCAGTATGAGATAGAGAGTCCGAAGCTGCCGGATGGCGCTGCGTTCCGCTGCGTATTTTTGTCGGATCTGCATGATAATGTGTATGGAACGGACAATGAGCCGCTGGTGGCAGCGATCCGCGCATTCAAGCCAGATGCGGTGCTGATCGGCGGCGATATGATGGTCTGTAAAGGAAAAGGAGATTTAACCGTCACGGTATCGCTTCTGGAAAAATTGACCTCCTTTGTGCCGGTTTACTATGCGAACGGAAATCATGAGGAGCGGATGAACCGGGAGCGGGATGTGTATGGAGATTTGTATGATCAGTTCCAGATAGAATTAAAACGTCTGGGGGTTCATTATTTGTCGGATCGGAGCGAGGAGATCAATCCGTGGATCCGGGTGACTGGGTGCAATTTGCGGGAGATATATTATAAGCATCATTTCACGGTGCCGGAACTGCCGATGGAAGAGCTTTCGGAGCGGGTTGGAACTGCGGCAGAGAAGACGTGTTTTCAACAGATGAAAGAATCGTTTTTTCCTGACTTGGCGGAAAAGGAGCGGGAAGCCGGACATGAAATGTATGAGATATTATTATTTCATTCTCCCCTCTTTTTTGAGACCTGTCGGAAATGGGGCGCGGATCTGACGCTTTGCGGACATTTCCACGGCGGAACCATCCGGATCCCGGGGCTGGGAGGCGTGATGACGCCGCAGTACCAGTTTTTCCTGCCATGGTGCGCCGGACGGTTTGATGCGGACGGAAAGACGATGATCGTCAGCCGGGGGCTTGGGACGCATTCGATCAATGTGCGGCTGAATGACCGGCCAGAGCTGGTTTGTGTGACGTTGCGGGGAAAACAATAGAGAGATTCTGGTTATTGTACACGGGTAGGCACTTTTGGAACCGAAAGTGCCGTAAGAAAACGTGGTGGCAGCAGGAATAACTCTTCGGCACAGGTGGATGTATACGGAATTTGGTATATGATTGTAGAAAAAGCTGGCTAAAAGAAGGAGTTCGGAAAGAATGGAAATTTCCTATAAATTAGATAATTTTGAAGGACCGTTGGACCTGTTGCTTCATCTGATTGAAAAAAATAAAGTAAGTATCTACGATATTCCGATCGTCCTGATTACGGAGCAGTATCTGGAATATGTTAATCAGATGGATCATGAGGATCTGGATGTGGTCAGCGATTTTCTGGTGATGGCGGCGACGCTTCTGGACATCAAATCGCGGATGCTCCTTCCGAAGGTGGAAAAAGAAGAGGAAGAAGACGAGGAAGATCCGCGCGCCGAGCTGGTGCGCCGGCTGTTGGAATATAAGATGTATAAATATATGGCGCAGGAGCTGGAAGAGCGGGAGCAGGAGGCAGAGCTTCTCTTTTTTAAGGAACCGACGATTCCCCGGGAGGTGGCGAAATATGAAGAACCGCTGGATCTGGACAAGCTTCTGGATGGTCTGACGCTGGCAAAGCTGCAGAAAGTGTTTGACGCGGTCATGAAGCGGAATGCCAATAAGCTTGACCCGGTGCGAAGCCGGTTCAGCACGATCCGCAGGGAACCGATCAGCCTGGAGCAGAAGGTAAGGTCGGTGCTTTCTTATGCGCGGGAACACCGTCATTTTAAATTCAGCGATGTGCTGGAGAGGGAATCCGATCGCCTGGAGATAGTCGTGGCGTTTCTGGCAGTGCTGGAGCTGATGAAGATGGGACGGATTCATCTGGTGCAGGAAAAATTGTTTGATGAGATGCAGCTCGATACAGTGGATGTGGATGAAACGGAAGACGAGGCAGAGCTGGAACTTTCGACGGAGGAAGGAGAAGAGTATGCCAGAATTAGATGAAAAACGCGAGGAAGCCATCGTGGAATCGGTTCTCTTTACAATGGGAAAATCGGTTGAGCTGCGCCAGCTTGCGGCGGCGCTCGGGACGGATACAGAGCGCGCGGAAGCGGCGGTCAGACGATTACAGAGCCGTTATGAGGCAGAAAAGCGGGGCATGCAGATCACGCAGCTGGAGGACAGTTGGCAGATGGCGACCCGCGCGGAATATTATGAGAATCTGATCCGGGTGGCAGCGACGCCGAAGAAGCAGATTTTAACGGATGTTGTGCTTGAGACACTCTCGATCATTGCTTATAAACAGCCGATCACGAAGCTTGAGATTGAAAAGATCCGCGGGGTTAAATCGGATCACGCGGTCAATAAACTGATTGAGTACAATCTCGTTTACGAGGTAGGGCGTTTGGATGTGCCGGGACGTCCGGCATTGTTTGCGACGACGGAGGAATTTTTGCGCCGGTTTGGAGTCGGATCGACGAAAGAACTGCCGGAACCGGCACCGGGACGAATCGACGAGTTCCGCATGGAGGCGGAGGAAGAGCTGAAGTTTGAGGGGAAACTGCCGGAAGAGGCAGAGAAGGAAATGAAATATTAACGTTTTCTTAACAATATTCATTCAATTCTGACATTAACAGATTCTTAACATCATATTTCTGTATTTTCTTGTAACTTTTTGTAGCCAACGTGGAAAATGAGGTCAACACAAACAAACAAGCAGCTCTTTCAAATTGCTACATAAATGAAAGAAGCCAGCAAAACAAAAGGGGGAATTGTTTATGTTGACACTTGAGCTTGATATGTATCAGGCGTGTGCTCTTGGCGCACTGGTCTACTGTCTGGGAAGATTGCTTGTACAAAAGCTGCCCTTCCTGAGCAAGTATTGTATACCGGCTCCGGTTGCGGGCGGTGTCGTATTTGCATTCGCTCATCTGGCGTTGTATGCAACAGGAGTTCTGGAGCTTTCCTTTGATACAACCTTACAGAGCGTATTTATGACGATCTTCTTCTGCAGCGTCGGTTTTACCGCCTGCTTCCGTCTGTTAAAGAAGGGCGGCGTTCAGGTATTTATGTTCCTGGCGCTGGCAGTTGGTATCTGTATCGTGCAGGATGCAGTCGGCAGCGGTCTGGCAGCAGCGTTTGGTCTGAATCCGCTTCTCGGCTTATGTATGGGTTCTATGCCGTTAGTTGGAGGTCACGGAACGAGTGGTTCCTTCGGACCGCTTCTGGAGCAGGAATACGCAGTTGTAGGCGCAACTACAGTTGCCTTGGCATCCGCTACATATGGTCTGGTATCCGGCAGTATGATGGGTGGTCCTATCGCCCGTGCCCGTGTTGAGAAACACCATCTGAAATCAACCGCAGCCGAGGAAGGCAATGCAGTTGACGAAGTAGCATCGCCGATCGACGGTCAGAAATTCACCACCGCGGCTGTATTCCTTGCAGTTGCAATCGGTGTTGGTACCTTCATTTTCGCGTTCTTTAAGAGCATTGGTCTTACATTCCCGACTTACATCGGTGCGATGCTGGCAGCAGCCGCTATCCGTAACATCTGGGATGTACAGCACAAAGATCTTCCGATGGAAGAAGTTGACGCACTGGGCGGTCTGTCCCTGAACCTGTTCTTAGCGATGGCAATGATGAGCCTGAAGCTGTGGCAGTTAGCAGCTCTGGCGCTTCCGATGATTGTTATCCTGTTAGTTCAGACGGTTGTTATGTTCCTGTATGCAAACTTCCTTGTATTCAACATCATGGGCCGTGATTACGAGGCAGCTGCAATGACCACCGCATTCTGTGGTTTCGGTATGGGCGCAACCCCGAACGCAATGGCAAACATGAGAGCACTGGTAGAGCGCTATGGTCCGGCTCCGCGTGCATTCTTCATCGTACCGTTAGTAGGAAGCTTATTCGTAGACTTCTTTAACTCCATGGTACTGACTACTTTCATGAACCTCTTATAATTTGATGGCTGGTTCAGCAAAGTATCCATTTAAAATATCCCGATATTGAAGTAGCTCCAACCTATTTCCTTCCCGGCGGTTCTGGATTTCCAGGCCGCCGGGATTTTTCGCGTGCAACGAGCGAAAGTCCGTGCCTGCACGAATTAATACTTTCGGAAAACGCGCGCGTGTGGTATTATAGAGAAACTGGAAAGTTGAAAAATATTTTTCGGGGAGGTGCTTTGTGAAAAACAAACTTGCAAGGCAGCCATTACCAGATAAAATGTGACATAAGAAAGGATTTCATACAGATATGAACAGCATGAACATAAAGATCAAATATTTCACAGACGCCATTGACCGCCTCGCCTACATTGACGGCAAATCTGACTGGATCGACCTGCGTGCGGCGCGTGAGGTGGTGCTGAAAAAGGGTGATTTTGCCCTGATTCCGCTTGGCGTGGCGATGGAGCTGCCGAAGGGCTATGAGGCGCATGTAGTTCCGCGCAGCAGTACCTTTAAAAATTTCGGCATCATCCAGACCAATCATATGGGTGTGATCGATGAGAGCTACTGCGGGGACAATGATCAGTGGCATTTTCCGGCATATGCGCTGCGTGATACAGTGATCCATGTCAATGACCGCATCTGCCAGTTCCGCATCATGGAGCATCAGCCGAAGATCATATTTGAGGAGACGGAGAAGCTTGACAATAAAGATCGCGGCGGGATCGGAAGTACGGGAAAGAATTAATAAAAAGGTTTGGTAAAAAATGAAGCAGATAAAGAGGTTAAAACGAGAAAAAGTAAGTCTTTTTCTGGCGGCAGCGGTGCTTTCACTGGGCATCCTTTCCGGCTGCGGCGCTGAATCGAAGGAAGCGAAAGAAGCGCGTATGACCGGAATCGAGCAGTTAAATGCAGGTAATTATCAGGATGCGATCGATTCGTTTGGAAAAGCGCTGGATGAGAGCGATGGGATCGTCAATTCTTTTGAACTGGATGTTTTAAAATATCGCGGCGAGGCAGAATACAAACTGGCGGATTATAAGGCGGCAGCGCAGACCTATGGAATTCTGGCGGAGGTGGATGGAGGAAAAGCGGAATACCTCTATTATAAAGCGGCTTCGGAGGCAGCAGACGGACAGGCGGAGGACGCCGAAAAGGATTTTGCGGCAGCGGAGGAAAAGGCGAAGAACAGCAAAAAAAGCAGCGCCGCGGCTCCGGGGGTGAGTCTGGCGTTTACGGCGCTTGCATCGGCGGCGCGGGATGCCGGGGACAGTGAACTCGCAGCCCAGTACTGCAATCAGGCGATCGAGCGCGGCGTATCGGGACCGGAGATTTATAATCAGCTTGCGATCAGTGAAATGGAGGCTGGCGATTATGAGAGCGCGATGTCCCATTATGAGGAGGCGCTTTCGCTGGCAGACAGTGAGACGGCGCTGGTAATCCGGCAGAATATTGCGGTTCTCTATGAGAAAGAGGGCGATTTTGCGAAGGCGCTGGAAGAGTTTAAGGAGTGCCAGGCAGCCGGTGCGGACACACCGGAGGTGCAGAAGGAAATCCGTTTTCTGGAAAGCCGGTAAATATTGGAGGTAATATGGCAGAATTGTTCGATATGAAAGAACTGGAGGAGCGCGTCATTCTGGTGGCGGTCAGCACCTCTGATGAAGATGATACGGAGGCGTCCTTGGATGAGCTGGAGGAGCTGGCGGATACCGCCGGAGCGACGGCGATCGGGCGTCTGGTGCAGAACCGGGAGAAGATTCATCCAGGCACCTATCTGGGCAGTGGAAAGATCGGGGAACTGCGGGAGATGGTCTGGGAAATGGGCGCAACCGGCGTGATCTGCGACGATGAACTGTCCCCGGCACAGCTTCGCAATCTGGAATCGGCGCTGGATACGAAGGTAATGGACCGGACGATGGTCATTCTCGATATTTTCGCGGCGCATGCGACGACGAGCGAGGGAAAAATCCAGGTTGAGCTGGCACAGCTGCGTTACCGCGCAGCGCGCCTGGTCGGTCTGCGCAGTTCCCTGTCCCGTCTGGGCGGCGGTATCGGTACGAGAGGACCGGGTGAAAAGAAGCTGGAGATGGACCGCCGTCTGATTCATGAGCGGATCGGGCAGCTAAAGTCGGAACTGGAAGATGTCAAACGCCACCGCGAGGTGACGAGAAAACAGCGCGACCGGAAATATACGCTGTCGGCGGCGATCGTCGGCTACACGAATGCCGGTAAGTCAACGCTTTTAAACACCCTGACGGGTGCAGGAATCCTGGCACAGGATAAACTGTTTGCGACGCTGGATCCGACGACGCGTGGATTAAAGCTGGCGAGCGGACAGGAGATCCTGCTGACAGATACGGTCGGATTCATCCGCAAACTGCCGCACCATCTGATCGAGGCGTTCAAGAGTACGCTGGAGGAGGCACGTTATAGCGATATTGTCCTCCATGTGGTCGATGCGTCGAATCCGCAGATGGACACGCAGATGTATGTCGTATATGATACGTTGCGTCAGCTGGAGATCGGCGATAAGACGGTGGTAACAGTCTTTAACAAGATGGATCAGGTGGAGCAGCCGGAGACGCTGAAAGATCTGCATTCTGATTATCAGGTGCAGATTTCCGCGAAGACGGGCGCGGGGCTGGATGAGCTGAAGGATATTCTGGAAATGATTCTGCGAAACCGCAAGATTTATCTGGAAAAGGTATTTTCCTACCAGGAAGCCGGACGCATCCAGACGATCCGTAAATACGGTCAGCTTTTAAAAGAAGAGTACCGGGAAGATGGCATTTACGTGGAGGCATATGTGCCGACGGAGCTCTACGCAGGGCTGATGCGCTAACAGGCAGATGATAGGTTACTGTGTTACGTTCACGTATACGTGCCCAGTAACGGGATTTGCCGAGGCTTCGCATTTCAATACGGCAAATTCCTGCTGCCACCACGTTTTCTTACGGCACCTTTGAAATTCCCGGGAATTGACTTTTTATTTTAAATTTGTTAGAATGTAGCATATTTATGGCTGTACAGAATGCTGGAAGGCAGATGCGTACAGATCCATACGGTAAAGAGGTGTGCGGGGAAAAACCGTATGCCTCTTCTTCATGTTTTGGCGGATGCTAAGAAGTTGTTAAGATGAAGAGAAAAGAGATGACAGGGCGCAGGCTGCTTGTGTCGGATAGAATGACCGCACAAGTTTGCAGACATCTGGGATAAAGGAGTTAGAAGATACAGAATGGAACAGAAGGGACAAAACGGACAGGAACAGATTCTCGTCGGAATTGACGTTGGCTCAACGACGACGAAGGTGGCAGTGATGGAGGTGGCAACGGGGAAAGTCCTGTTTTCGGACTATACACGCCATCACTCGGATCAGCTTCAGAGTGTGTCGAGAGCTGTAAAATTGGTGAAAGAGACGCTTGCGGGGCGGTCATTTCTGACGGCGATGACCGGTTCGGGCGCAAAGCACCTCTCGGAAGAGCTGGAGATCCCTTATGTACAGGAGGTAGTGGCGAACTCGATCGCCTTGAAAGCCATGTACGGGGAAATCGGAACGGCGATCGAGCTGGGTGGACAGGATGCGAAGATTATCTTTTTCCAGAGGGATAAACGGACGGGCGAGCTGCAGGTCGCAGATATGCGGATGAACGGCAGCTGTGCTGGCGGTACAGGTGCGTTTGTGGATGAGATTGCTTCTCTTCTTAAGACACCGGTTGAGGAATTTGACGCGCTGGCGGCACAGGGAACAACCGTATATGATATATCCGGACGGTGCGGCGTGTACGCCAAGACCGACATCCAGCCTCTTTTAAATCAGGGGGTGAAAAAATCAGATTTGGCGCTTTCCTCCTTCCATGCGATTGCTAAACAGACGATCGGCGGTCTGGCACAGGGACTTTCGATCGAGAAGCCAGTCGTCTTTGAGGGTGGTCCGCTGACCTTTAACCGGACGCTGGTGCGCGTGTTTGCTGAACGTCTGGACCTTCGGCCGGAGGAAATTTTAAGTCCGGGCCGGCCGGAACTTCTGATTGCCTGCGGTGCGGCGCGTGCGGCAGTGAAGCTTTTTTCGAAGGAAGAGGCGCTCGCCACGGCAGACGGACTGTTAGATCGGATCGAGAAGGTGCGTGCGGCGCGCGAGGAAGCAAAGAAACAAAGTGAAGCCGGAAATGGCGATGAGATGGCGGAGGGCACGTTCCGTTCCCGTCCATTTTTTGCCGACCAGGCGGCGCAGACGGAATTTAAGGAGAGACACAGACGCCCGGAACGAAAAACAGTATATCCGCAGTCAGGCAGTACGCTGCGGGCATATCTGGGTATTGATTCGGGCAGTACGACGACAAAATTTGTCCTGTTAGATGAGAATGAGGAACTTCTGGATTCCTTTTATGCGCCGAATCAAGGCGATCCGCTGACGGTGGCAAAGAAAGCATTGATTGCGATGCGGGAAAAGTATGCGTCCCACGGCGTGCGGCTGGAGATTTTGGCAGCCGGGACGACCGGTTATGGAGAAATGCTGTTTTCACGTGCATTTTCGGCCGAGACACACGCGGTTGAGACGGTGGCACATGCGCGTGCGGCGGCAAAATACACGCCGGATGCGACGTTTCTTCTGGACATCGGCGGTCAGGATATGAAGGCAATCTGGCTGGACAATGGCGTTATCACAAATATTGTCGTGAATGAAGCCTGCTCATCCGGCTGTGGGTCGTTTTTGGAAAATTTTGCATCCTCCCTGCATATTCCGGCGCGGGAGATTGCTGAAAAGGCATTTTCTTCGCAGCATCCGGCTGCGCTCGGAAGCCGCTGTACCGTCTTTATGACGAGCAGTATCGTGACGGAGCAGAGAAATGGAAAGCTGCCGGAGGACATCATGGCGGGGCTGTGCCGTTCGATCATTGAAAATGTATTTACAAAGGTTATCCGTGTGTCGAATCTGGATTCCCTGGGAAAGAGGATTGTGGTACAGGGCGGAACGTTTGAAAATGATGCGGTTCTCTGTGCGCTGGAACAGTATGTCGGCCGCCCGGTGATCCGGGCGCCGTATCCGGGCATTATGGGGGCGATCGGTGCGGCGCTTTTAGCGAAGGAAGAAGCACAGAGCCGGAAACAGCCGCATTTTATTGGTTTGGATCAAATGGAGTCCCTGACCTGGCAGCAGGAGGCGAATGTGCCGTGTCCGTTCTGTATGAACCATTGTCAGCGTGCGGTGGTGCGGTTTTCGAATGGAACCTCATGGATCACGAACAACCGTTGTGAGCGGGGCGAGATTCTTGGCGATCCGAAGGATGTGAAGGTGCGCGAGCGACTGAAAATAGCGTCAGAAACCCGGAATAAAGTGCCAAATCTCTATAAATTGCGGGAAGAACTCCTGTTTGCAGATTATCTGGATCAAGCGGAAGAAGGGGATGCATCGTCTGCAAAAAGTCATTCAGAGCGGGCAGCCGCTAAGACTGGTCTTGTGCCGAATGCTGTGTCTGATACTGTGCGGCGAAATATAACCATCGGTCTGCCGCGCGTCCTTGCTTTCTGGGATACGATGCCGTTCTGGACGACGTTCTGGCGTTCGCTGGGCTTTGAGATTCAGATTTCATCCCCGAGCACGCACAAGATGTTTGAGGAAGGCTTAAGCGCGGTAACTTCAGATACCGTCTGCTTTCCGGCAAAACTGGTGCACGGGCATATCCGCGATCTGGTAAAGAAGAAAGTGGATCGTATTTTTATGCCGTCGATTGCGGCGATCGGATCGGAAAATACGGAATCAACGAGCGAGTCCATGTGTGCAGTCGTGAAGGGATATCCGCTTGTGATCCGCAACTCGGATTCTCCGGAGAAACAGTGGGGCATTCCGTTTGATGCACCGTTATTTTACTGGTACAGGGAGGAAGATAAAGAACGTCAGCTTATTACATATATGGAACAGACATTTTCCATCCAGCCGTCGGAAACGAAAAAGGCGGTTCTTGCAGGAAATGATGCGATGCGGCAGTTTGGGAGCCGCCTGAAAGAGGCGGGAGCGAAGGTTCTGGAAGAGGTGGAAAAAGAGGGGCGCTATGCGGTGGTGCTGGCGTCAAGACCGTATCAGAATGATGCGCTTGTCAACCACAGCCTGCCGGAGCTTTTGACCGAGTTCGGCGTTCCGGTTCTGACGGCAGATTCTGTTCCGGGCATTGAAAATGTGGATTTAAGCCACAGCCGTCTGGATGTCGTAAACAATTACCATGCGCGGATGCTGGCGTCCGCGGTTCTGGCGGCACAGAGCCAGAATCTGGAATATGTCCAGTTTGTAAGCTTTGGATGCGGGCATGACGCATATTTGTCGGATGAGATCCAGCGTATGATGCGGGAAATCTCCGGAAAATCACCGCTGATCCTGAAACTTGACGAGAGCGAGGTACAGGGACCGCTGCGGATCAGGGTGCGTTCCTTCCTGGAGACGATCAACATGCGGCGGAAGAAGCGGGAGATGGCGGAGAGGCTGCAAAACCAGCCTGGAACAAGCCGACAGGAGAATGCGGGCGGCGGAAATGAATGCGGGACGGCTGCGCTGGGACCAGACATTCAAAAATCTTGGCAGGTTCACGAACTTTCGGATCCATATCCGGTTAAATTTGAGGTGGAAGACCGCAAGAAGCGCACGGTTCTGGTCCCGAACACCTCCCACGCGTTCTGCCGGATTATGTCGGCGGCGTTGAAGACACAGGGAATCCGGGCAGTTCCGCTGGCGGTCGGCAGGGAAGAGGCGATCCGCCTAGGAAAGCAGTATGTCCACAACGATATCTGTTTCCCGGCGCAGATTGTCATCGGCGAGGCGCTGGCAGCACTTCGGAGTGGTCAGTATGTGCCATCTGAGACGGCGATCGGTATGGGAAAATACATCGGTGACTGCCGCCTGACCCATTACAGTGCGCTGCTTCGCAAGGCGCTTGACGACGCCGGCTACCCGGAGGTGGCGATTCTGACGAACGATGACGTTGATTATCATGATCTGCATCCGGGCTTCCGGATGAACCTTGTGTCGGCGATCCGTCTGGCGGGAGCGCTTCCGATGATCGATATTCTGGAAGAGCTGCTTCGCAAGATCCGCCCGTATGAGAAGGTTTCCGGAAGCAGTGATCAGGCATTTGGCGAGGCGATGGATTTCGTCGTGGATGGTCTGGAGCGGCATGGGCTTTCAGGCGCTCTGCGAGGCTTTAAAAAGGCGATCCAGCGGATGAATGCGATCGAATATGACCGGAGCCAGCCGCGCCCGCGCGTCCTGATCATCGGCGAGTATCTCCTCAATTTCCATCCGGGCGCGAATCATGAGATTGAGCGCTACCTGGAGAAAAATGGATTTGAGATTATCGAGGCGCGGATGACGGATGTTATCCGGAAAACGTATTTCTGCCAGGATGAGCAGATTCGGACGTATCATCTGAAAAAGCCGTTTGTCAAGAAAAACTGGTACCATGTGGCGAACCGGGTATTTGACGCTGCGCACGCGGCAGCGGATCGGATAGCGAAACAGCATCCGCTCTATACGCCTGTCTGCCGCCTGCCGGAATTGGTAAAGGAAAGTGACCCGATCATCCCGCACACCTTTGATGCGGGCGAGGGCGTGCTGATTCCGGGCGAGATCCTGCACCATGCGGCGCATGGCTGCCGGGCATTTGTGATTTTACAGCCATTTGGCTGTCTGCCAAACCATGTGGTAGGACGCGGCATCGTAAAAAAAATGCGGGAAATGTACCCGGACGCCCAGATCCTGCCGCTTGACTACGATCCGGATGTGAGCTTTGCCAATCTGGAAAACCGCCTGCAGATGCTGATTATGAATGTGAAAGAAAGAAGCGTGGACACGGTTGCCCTGCCGGACGTGGGGCAGAGAAGCCCCGTGGAGACTATGAATAGAAAACAGAAAAACGCCGATAATAAAAAGCAGAAAGTTTCCTGATTTCGGGTTAGACAAAAATAGAAATCACATAAGCCCACGCGGCGGAAAGGGACAGGCTATGAAACATCTGGAAATTGAAAAGGTGATTGGACGGGAGATTGTTGATTCGAGAGGAAATCCAACAGTGGAGGCGGAAGTTTATCTATCAGACGGAAGCATAGGACGCGGCGCGGCACCGAGCGGTGCATCGACAGGTGAATTTGAGGCTCTGGAGCTGCGCGACGGCGACAAGTCGCGTTTTGGCGGAAAGGGCGTACAAAAAGCAGTCCAGAATGTGAATACCGTGATTGCAGAAGTATTAAAGGGCATGGATCCGGCGGACATTTATGCGGTTGATAAAGCGATGATCGAGGCGGACGGAACCAAGGATAAATCCAAGCTGGGCGCGAATGCGATCCTGGCGGCTTCGATCGCGAGCGCACGGGCGGCAGCCAATGCGTATGGTCTTCCGCTGTACCGTTTTCTCGGCGGCGTATCTGGAAACCGTCTTCCGGTCCCGATGATGAACATTTTAAACGGCGGCGCGCATGCGGCAAATACCGTCGATGTACAGGAATTTATGATTATGCCGGTTGGCGCGGAGAGCTTTTGCGAGGGACTCCGCTGGTGTACCGAGGTGTTCCATGCGCTGGCAGCATTGCTTAAAGAGCGCGGACTGGCAACCTCCGTCGGCGATGAGGGCGGTTTTGCACCGGATCTGGGAAGTGACGAAGAAGCAATCCAGTGCATCTTAGAGGCAGTGGAGAGAGCCGGATATAAGCCGGGCGAGGACTTTGTCCTGGCGATGGATGCGGCATCCAGCGAGTGGAAGAGCGGCAGGAAGGGCGAATATCTGCTTCCGAAGAGTGGCAAACACTTCACCTCCGAGGAGCTGATCGCACACTGGAAACAGCTCTGCGGGAAATACCCGATCGCCTCCATCGAGGATGGTCTGGACGAGGAGGATTGGGAAGGCTGGCAGAAGATGACCGCAGAACTCGGCGGACAGGTGCAGCTGGTCGGCGACGATCTGTTTGTAACAAATACCGAACGCCTGGAAAAAGGTATCCGTCTCGGCTGCGGCAATTCGATCCTGATTAAGCTGAACCAGATTGGATCCGTCTCCGAGACACTGGAGGCAATCAAGATGGCACATAAGGCAGGTTACACGGCGATTGTATCCCACCGTTCCGGCGAGACCGAGGATACGACGATCGCAGATCTGGCGGTCGCATTGAATACCTGCCAGATCAAGACGGGCGCACCGAGCCGGAGTGAGCGCGTGGCAAAATACAACCAGCTTCTGCGGATTGAGGAAGAGCTGGGAACCGGCGCACAGTATCCGGGGAAGGCGGCATTTAATAAAAATTAAGTTGTCTTTTTTGCGAGATATCGTGCAGACAAGCAATCTGTTACATTGCATGAAATGTGTGAATTGTTCCGAAAACGAATGCATTTCCTCAGAAACAGACAAAAATCATCTGGGGAAATGCCGGATGGCGTCGAAACAAAGGAAAATAGAATACAACTTTGAAAAGGAATGCGTTTTACCGTACAACCAGGACGGAGAGAAACGTATTCCTTTTTGTTTTGCATAAGACCGAAAAAAGGAATATTGCTAAAAGTTTGACAATATTTTAAAAAATAATCGTTTTTATACGAAATTTATTGACAAAACAGTGGGAATGATTGTAAAATAACTGTAAAGCAAATATGAAAAAAGGATTTATTTTTTTTGAACGAATGGAAAAACGTTTTACCAAAGGAATGGTCCGGCGGATAACGTATTTCACATAAAAAGGAGGATGAAAGAATGAGAAAGAGAACATTAAGCATTGTACTTGCAGCAGCAATGTGTGCCAGCTTAACAGCCTGCGGCGGTGGCGGAAGTACTGCTGAGACAACGGCAGCTGACAGCAGCAATACCGAGACAAAGGCAGCCGACGCTTCAGAGAAATCTGACAAACCGCTTCGTGTGTGTGTTGTCTACACCGGCAACTTAGGTGATAAGAGCTACAATGACTCCTGCAACATGGGTGCACAGAAAGCAGTTGAGGATTTCGGCATCGAGCTTAAGAGCCTTGAGGGTACCACTGCTGAAGAGTGGAAAGCAAACCTACTTCAGGCTTGTGATGACGGCTACGATTTAATCATCGGTGCTTCTTCCAACATCGCAGATTATATCACTGAGAATGCATCCAGTTATCCGGATACCAAGTTTGCAGTTATCGATACAACCGTTGATCTGCCGAACGTTGAGTCCATCAGCTTTGCTCAGAATGAGGGCTCCTTCCTGGCAGGTGCGGCAGCAGCTATGTTCACCACCAAGACCGATATCCCGAATGTCAATGAAGATCATATCATCGGCTGGGTAGGCGGTATGGATATTCCGGTACTTCATGACTTCTATACAGGTTATGAGCAGGGCGCGAAGTATATCGATCCGGATATCAAGATTCTTCAGGCTTTTGCAGGAAGCTGGACGGATCCGTTAAAGGGCAAAGAGCTGACTTTAGCACAGTATGAGCAGGGCGCTGATATTGTCATGAACGTAGCATCCGGTACCGGTGTTGGTATTCTGGAAGGTGCAAAAGAAGCTGACAAATACGCAATCGGCGTTGACTTAAACCAGGATTCCGATCAGCCTGGACATATTCTTACTTCCATGGTTAAGAGAGTTGATAATGCCTGCTACCTGGTTATCCAGTCTGCAGTAGATGGAACCTTTGAGGGCGGCACAACTAAATATCTGGCACTGAAGGACGGCGGCGTCAGCCTGACTGATTTCTCTGTTATCAAAGAATCTCTGGGCGACAAATTCCCGCAGGATATCGTTGATAAGTGTGATGAGCTTGCCGAGAAGATCAAATCCGGCGAGATCGTAGTAGAAAACTATGAAGGATTTGGCCCAGAGGCATAATTGATAAAGACAAGGCCGGGAGCGAGTGAAACCTGGCGGCGAAGGGGGATCTGGATTCTTTCAGGTTCCCCTTCATTTTCAACAAAAATGTTTTTCTTGGAAAGAGCCGTCAGGCATTTCCGGACGAGAGGGTGATCGAATGAACGAATACGTAGTGGAGATGAAAGGAATTGTCAAAAATTTCGGACAGGTTCAGGCGGTAAAGCATGGCGAATTTACTCTGAAAAAAGGCGAGATCCATTCACTGATTGGTGAAAATGGAGCTGGTAAATCCACCATGATGAAGCTTCTGTACGGCATGTATCCCATTGACGAGGGCGAGATTATCGTCAAGGGGGAACCGATGGGAACCATCACACCGAAGATTGCAATTGAGCACGGTGTCGGCATGGTCCATCAGGAATTTATGCTGGTAAATGAGCTGACGGTTCTGGAGAATATTATTCTGGGATTTGAACCGAAAAAGGGATTGACAATTGACTTTGACAAGGCAAGAAAAGAAGTTAAAAAATATATTGAACAGTATCATATGGACGTGCAGCTGGATAAGAAGGTAAGCCAGATATCCGTTGGTGAGGCGCAGCGTGTCGAGATTATCAAGACATTGATGCGAGGTGCTGATATCATCATTCTGGATGAGCCTACAGCGGTTCTGACTCCTCAGGAGGCGGAACGTCTGTTTGAAATCCTGAACAATCTGAAACAGGATGGAAAATCCCTTGTCTTTATTTCTCATAAGCTGAATGAAGTTATGGCAATATCAGACCGCATCTCTGTGATGCGTCAGGGACAATATATGGGCACTGTTAATAAAGAGGAAACTTCTCCGCTGGATCTGACCAAACGAATGATCGGACGTGAAGTATTCTTAAACATTGATAAGGCTTATTCTGAGGCGGGAGATACGATTCTGGAGGTTCAGGATGTGTGGATTCCCAGCCAGAAGGAGACATCGAAGATCCGGGGCATGTCCCTGCATGTCAAGGCCGGTGAGATTGTCGGCGTGGCAGGTATCGATGGAAATGGACAGAGTGAGCTGGTTGAGGCGATCACCGGACTCCGCAAGGTAGAGAAGGGCAAGATCCTTCTTTGCGGCAAGGATATTACGAATCAGAGTCCGAGAAAAGTGAGAGAGAGCGGTCTTTCCCATATTCCGGAGGATCGAAATACAAGAGGTCTGAACCGTGCCATGACCATTGAGGAAAACCTGATTGCGGTTCGTCTGGATCAGCCGCCGTTTACGAAGGGCATCATGATGAATAAATCGGGACAGGATGCTTATGCAAAAGAAATGGTAGAACAGTTTGATATCCGCCCGGCGGATTATAATCTTCCTACATCTTCCTTATCCGGCGGCAATGCACAGAAGGTCGTAGTAGCCCGGGAGGTATCTCTTGGCAATAAGCTTCTGGTAGCATCCCAGCCTACCAGAGGTGTAGATATCGGTGCCATCGAGCTGATTCGTAATACACTGGAAAAGGCGAAAAAGGCAGGCGCCGGTGTCCTGCTGGTATCGGCAGAGCTGGAGGAGATTATCTCCCTTTCGGATCGTATCGTTGTTATCCATGAGGGCAAGATCACCGGCGAGATGCGTGCGGATGAGGCGAATGAGAACAATCTGGGTCTGCTTATGATGGGCGGTACAGACACAGGGAAGGACGGTGAAGCAGCAGTATGAATCAGACATTAAATGGTATTCGAAGGATTCTTATTACGATACTCGTTGCGATGGGTGTCGGTGCGCTGTTTATCATAGCCATCGGGGAAAATCCCATTGATGCATATGCGGCGCTGTTCCGCGGTGCTTTTGACGGAGAGCTTCGTCTTGGTACAACCTTGGCAGGATTTACTCCGCTGCTGCTGACATCCATTGCTTTTGCAGTTGCAGCGAAAGCAGGCGCATTTAACGTAGGTGTTGAGGGCGAGGTTTTCTTGGGCGGTATCACAGCTGCTTATATAGGCATCAACTGGACCTTCCTTCCGAAGCCGGCTCTGTATGTGGCCTGCTTCGTAGGTGCGATGGTGGTAGCAGCTGCCTGGGCCTTTATTCCGGCGATTTTGCGTGCCTATTATAATGTAAATGAAGTATGTACCACCATTTTGATGAACACAGTAGCCCTTTATATCACATCTTATCTGGTCAGCGGACCTATGAGTGCGGGTACTGCTAATGCTCAGTCCCTGCCGGTTACGGTAAGATTGTATCAGTTTATGAAACCCAGCAGTGTCAACGTTGGTATTTTCATCGCAGCCATCACCGTGATTGTGATTATTTTTATGCTTCAGAAAAGCAGCTGGGGCTACAAGATCCGTACCGTCGGCCTGAATCCGACCCATGCGGATTATGTGGGAATTGATTCCAAAAAGGTATTTGTCGGTGCTATGATGCTTTCCGGTATGTTAGGCGGCATGGCAGGCTGCATCGAGGTTCTGGGTGTTCACGGATATTTCCTGAACAACTTCGCAACCGGACTTGGAAGCAATGGTATGCTGGCAGCTCTGATTGTAAAGAACAACATGGTTTCAACTCCATTTATGGCATTTTTCCTGGCAGTTTTAAAATCAGGTGCTATGGGAATGCAGCAGTCAACCGGTGTACCAAAATCGCTGGTTGATACCATTACAGCAGTTTTCATTATCATAGCGACCATGGAGACTGCATTCCAGTTTACAAAGAAACGTAAAAAGAAAACGGAGGAGAAGAAGGAGGATAAGGCATGAATGCGATAATGCAGAATTTTGATAAAATCTTTAATGCGTCGCTGATTTATGCAACGTTTCGTTCAGCGACTCCGATCATCTTTGCCGCTCTTTGTGCGGCAATCACCCAGCAGGCCAATATCTTAAATATCGGTACTGAGGGTATCATGCTGGTAGGTGCTTTTACAGCAGTAGCGGTCAGCTACTTTACCGGAAGCTGGCTGTTAGGTATCATCGCGGCGATGATCGCGGGTGCTGTGATTGCGATGATCATGGCGGTCGGTCACATCCGTTATAACTCTGAGATCTGTGCGATCGGTATGGGTATCAACTTGCTGGCGCTGGCGCTCACAAAATTCATGGTAAATGCGATCTTCCACAGCACCGGCAGCTTTTCCAGCCCGGACATCAAAGCAATTCCGCGTGTGTCGCTCGGATTTTTAGACAATCTGCCGGTGGTTGGCGACCTGTTTAACAACTGGTGTGTGACCGAGTGGTTTGCTATCGTTCTGATTATTCTGCTTCAGTTCTTCTTTTATAAGACTGTATGGGGACTGCGTCTGCGTGCGGTGGGGCAGTTTCCGGAAGCAGCCAAGACGGCAGGTATCAAGGTAAATGCAATCAAATATCAGGCGATGCTGCTTTCTGGTCTCATCGGTGGTCTGGCAGGTGCTCATCTTTCCCTGGGTTACAGTACCCAGTTTATCGAGAACATGACCAACAACCGTGGTTTTATGGGCGTTGCAGCCATGTATTTCGGCGGTGCCAACCCGGTTCTGACCACACTGGGCTGTCTGCTGTTTGGATTTTCAGATTCCGTCGGTGCCCGTCTCCAGGCATATGGCATTCCATCCCAGTTCGTTCTGATGATGCCGTATATCGTGACCATCGCGGTACTGGCAATTTCCATGATTGCGAAGATTTCAGCCAACAAGAAGAGAGAATCATCCCTGCATGTGGGAAGCTGATGATGAAGAAAGATAAAACACTATAAGGAGGACATAATCAGATGGAAAAGACAAAAATTATTCTTGACTGCGATCCGGGACATGATGACGCGGTCGCGATCACGCTGGCGGCGAACAGTGACAAGATCGATCTGTTAGGTATTACAGTCGTAGCAGGCAACCAGACGCTGGAGAAAACGCAGATTAATGCGAGAAATGTGTGCCAGTGGCTCGGTGTGGATGTGCCAGTGTATGCGGGCTGCGGACAGCCGATGGTGCGTGAAAAAATGATAGCGGGCGATATCCACGGTGAAACAGGGCTGGATGGTCCGGTTTTCCCGCCGCTGACAAAAGAATTAGAGAAAGAGCATGCAGTCGATTTCATCGTTAAAACCCTGATGGAGTCCGATGGCGATATCACGATGGTGACAACCGGTCCGATGACCAATCTGGCGATGGCGATGCGGATGGAACCGGCGATTATTCCGAAGATCAAACAGATCGTCCTGATGGGAGGCGCGTATACCAATGGTAACGTAACTCCAGCGGCAGAGTTCAATATCATCGCCGATGCGGATGCAGCGTATGTATGCTTTACCAGCGGACGCCCAATCACGATGATGGGTCTGGATGTTACCCGCAAGGTACTGTGCTATCCGGAGATCGTTGACCGGATGGAGAAGATAGGCAATAAGGCATCCAAGCTCTTTGCGGATCTGATGCGCTTCTTCTGCAAGACCCAGAAAGAGGTATTTGGCTGGGAAGGCGGACCTCTGCACGATCCGGTTACGATCGCATGGCTGATTGATCCGAGCGTTGTGACCTTGAAACCGATGCATGTGGACATTGACATCCGCAGCGTCCAGTCCTACGGACGTACTAACTGCGATTTCTTCGGTTACGGCGGACAGGAGCCGACTGCAAACGTAGCGATCGATATCGATGCGGCGAAGTTCTGGGATATCGTTGAGGCAGGGCTGAGAAGATACAGCGAGGCATAGTTTATAATACTTGTGTTCGGAGGCAGATATAGATGAGAGACCTGAAAGAAGTTTTAGAGCAGAACAAAGAGAAATATATCGAAGAACTCAAGAATCTGGTGGGAATTGATACCCATGACTTAGGGCACGGAATCGATGGTGGTCTGGAGAAACAGGGACAGGAGTATATGGTAAACCTGTTTGAATCGATGGGAGCCGACGAGATCACGGTGGATCCGATGGATGAGGCTGTGATTCAGGAAAGCTACAAAAAGCACCAGGAAGGAAACCTGGGGCACAACCAGACCGACCGTGCCAATGTCTATGCGACATTTAAAGGAAAACAGGGCGGAAAAAGCCTGTTATTTAACGGTCATATTGACGTTATGCCGGCGGAGATGGAAGACGGCTGGACGAACCCGCCGTTTGAGCCGGTAATTCGGGATGGCAAGATGTACGGACGCGGCTGCACGGATATGAAGGGCGGTCTGATGGCATCGGTGATGGCGGTAAAGCTTTTGCAGGATGCCGGGTATGAGCTGCCGGGCGATGTGACAATTACCTCCGTGTGTGACGAGGAAGGCGGAGGCAATGGCTCGATCCAGGCGGTAATGCGCGGTCTGAAAGCCGACGGCGTTGTCAACTGCGAGCCGACCGACGATACCCTGATTCTGGCGCATATGGGCTGGGTATTCTTTAAGGTTGATTTTGAAGGAAAAGCGTGCCATTCCGGTGCAAAAGCCGAGGGCGTCAGCGCGATCGAGAAGGCGATCAAGGTAATTCAGGGGTTAAATGAGATGGAGCACCGCTGGCTTCTGACGATCCGCCACCGTCTGCTTCCGCCGCCGAGCTTAAATATCGGCGTGATCGAGGGTGGAACCGCCGGTTCTACCGTGCCGGGCGAGTGCAGTTTTTCTACCTGCGTCCACTATGTTCCTACCCTGATGAATCAGGATATGGTTGTAAAGGAATTTACAGAGGTCGTTGAGCGGATCAGCCGTTCCGACGCGTGGATGGAGGCACACCCGCCGAAGATTTCCATTTACCAGACCGGACATGGGTTTGAGATGGAGGAGGATCATCCGCTGGTAGACACCTTTAAGGAGGCGTACAGTGAGGCACTTTCGCGCAGCGTGAAGGTGGAAGGATCCCATTTTGGCTGTGATTCCCGCCTGTGGCGCAACATTGCCGGATGCCCGACGATCCAGTACGGACCGGGCGAGGGCGCACAGTGCCATACCGTGGATGAGTGGCTGAAGATCGATTCCTATCTGGAAGCGATTCTGGTGTATGCGAAACTGATTCTTTCCTGGGGAGAGAAGAAATAAGGAATTGATAAATATATAAGGAGATAAAAATATGAGCAAGAAAGTTTTACTGGCAGGCGAGTCCTGGATGAGCTATACCACCCATGTAAAGGGCTTTGACGCGTTTTATACCTCTACCTATGAGACAGGAGAGAAATGGCTGAAAGCTGCATTGGAGGCAGGCGGCTACGAAGTAACCTTCCTTCCGAACCATCTGGCAAATGAGGAATTTCCATTTACAATGGAAGAACTGAAACAGTATGATCTGGTAATTCTGTCCGATATCGGAGCAAACACCCTGCTTCTGCCGGGCGCTACGTTTAACCGCAGTGAAAAAATGCCGAACCGCTGCAATCTGATCCGCGACTATGTCAACGATGGCGGCGCTCTTCTGATGGTCGGCGGTTATCTGACCTTCTCCGGCGTGGATGCAAAGGGCAAATGGCATGACACAGCCGTACAGGAGGTTCTTCCAGTCGAGGTTCTGACGGTCGATGACCGTATGGAACACTGCGAGGGTGTAAAACCGGTAACCGTGGGCGAGCATGAAGCTTTAAAGGGCATTCCGACCGACTGGCCGGAGGTTCTCGGTTACAATAAGGTAATCGCAAAACCGGAGGCAGAGGTTCCGGTTACTGTAGAGGGCGATCCGTTTATCGCATTTGCTTCTTATGGAAAAGGGCGCAGTGGTGTTGTCACAACCGACTGTGCACCGCACTGGGCACCGCCGGAATTCTGCGAGTGGGAATACTACAATAAATTGTGGCAGAATATCGCAGACTGGCTGATTCAGAAATAAGATAGCAGGAAAAAGGAGAGCGCGTATGGACGGAGCGGTGAAACTTTTAAAAGAGCTTCTGACCATTCGGAGTGTCAATGGACGGGATGACGAGGGAGCAGTGGCAGAATATTTGTGCAAGTATTTCGAACAATCGGGAATTTCTGCACATATACAGCGGATTGACGCGACACATGCCAATGTGCTGGCGGAGCTTGAGGGGGAGTCGGATGACGCTCCGATCTTCTGGAACGGGCATCTGGACACGGTTCCTTACGGAGATACCGGAGAATGGAAGACTGACCCGGCGGTTCCGGTGGAACGGGACGGTTTTCTCTATGGCCGCGGTGCCAGCGATATGAAGAGTGGGCTTGCCGCGATGGTGTACGCGCTCTGTGAATATAAAAAATCCGGTCGTCCGGTGCCGCGTACGATCCATTTCCTCGGAACCTGTGATGAGGAAAAGGGCGGCATCGGCGCCAGGGAGATCTTAAAGGAAGTCCCGGAGACGTCGATTGGAACGCTTCTGATAGGAGAACCGACGGGATGCAGGCTGGGCGTGGCGCAGAAAGGCTGCCTGTGGCTGGAGATAGAAGCACACGGAAAGACGAGCCACGGGGCATACCCGCATGAGGGCTGCAATGCCGTGGAACAGGCGATGGCGCTGACAGGTGAGATTGAAACATATGTGAAAAGCTTCACACACCCGGTTCTCGGCGCATCGACCGCGCAGGTAACGCAGATTTCCGGCGGCGTGGCGCCAAATATGACGCCGGACACCTGCCGGATTCTCATGGATATCCGTATGACACCAGGACTGACAAGCCAGATGGTAGTCGGTCAGGCGGAGGCGTTTGCGGCGGCGCGTTCCGTTACATCGGAAGAAAAATTCCGCGTCAGCTGCCGGATTGTCAATGACCGGCGGGCGATCGAGATTGGAGAATCCCATCCGCTTGTGAAACAGCTCTCGAAGGAACTGGAGAAAAAAGGGCTTCCGGTGGAGACGACTGGGATTAATTTCTTTACAGATGCTTCGATCCTGGTGGAACACAAGCTGGATGCAGCCGTTCTCTTATTTGGTCCGGGCGAGGCAGGTATGGCGCATAAGCCAAATGAGCGGGTCGAGATAGAAAAATATCAGAAATCCATTCAGGTTCTCATGGATCTGATCGCATCGGAGGTGGATGAGTGAGGGCAACCATCAAGGATATTGCCGCTGAGACTGGTTTTTCCGTGACGACAATCTCACTGGTTCTCAATGGAAAAGGATATAAGATCTCGGATGAGACAAAGAATCAGATCCTAGCGAAGGCGCGGGAACTGAATTATCGTCCGAACCAGCTCGCGGTCAGTCTGGTAAAGCGGCAGAGCAAGACCATAGGATTTATCGTCCCGGATATTTCCAATGTATATTTTGCCAATATGGCGCGCGCGATCGATGAGGCGTGCCGCGAAAATGGCTGGAGTGTGATTCTCTGCAACACGAATGATAATTATGACCGGGATCGCGAGTATATCGATCTTCTGGCGGATAAAGGCGCGGACGGCATTGTGTTTATCATGGCTAAAGATAATACGCGGGAGATGGCGGCGGAGGAGATTGATTATCTGGAATCGATCCACATACCCTATGTGGTAGTTGACCGGATCCCGGAGCTTCGGAATTGTCCGGCGGTCGGTACCGACCATGAGATCGGCGGTTATCTGGCGGCGCGCCATCTGTTAAGTCTTGGACACCGGCGGATTGCCTGCGTCGTGGGACCGCATGCGACCCAGATGGATTCGGAGGCGCGTTACCATGGCTACTGCCGGGCGATGGAGGAGGCGGGAATTCCGGTGGATGAACGTCTCGTCTGTGTCGGCGAGTATACGCAGGAGGGCGGCGCGGCGGCAGTCGAACAGCTCATTTCACAGGATTTTACGGCGATTTTCGCCTGCAACGATGCTTCAGCGTATGGCGTATGCAGAAAACTCAAGGAATATAGAAAGAAAGTGCCGGAAGATGTTTCGGTCGTCGGATACGATGACGTTTTCTATGCCCGGATGCTGGAGGTGCCGCTGACAACGATACGGCAGCAGGTACGGGAGATGGGAAGAGAGGCGGTAAGGCTGCTTCTGAAACAGATACGGGAACATAAAAGACCGGAGAGCAAGGTAATCTTTGCGCCGGAACTGGTGGTGCGGGAGAGCACGGCGAGAATACAGCCGTCTCAGTAACCGGAGAGAGAGGGGAGCAGAGTGAAGGTATTGAATTTTGGTTCACTGAATATTGATTATACGTATCAGGTGGATCATTTTGTAAGAGCGGGAGAGACGATGTCCTCCGAGTCGCTGCAGGTATTCAGCGGCGGCAAAGGGCTGAATCAGTCGATCGCGCTGAGCAAGGCGGGCGCAGACGTATGGCACGCCGGAGCTGTCGGAGCCGGGGATGGAGATTTCCTTATCGAGCAGATGAAGAAGGCGGGCGTCCACACGGAGTTGATCGAGCATCTCGACGGGCAGACAGGACACGCGATCATCCAGAAAGATCCGGCAGGGCAGAACTGCATTCTGCTGTATGGCGGTGCCAACCAGCGGATCACGGGGGAAATGGTGGATCGCGTCCTGACACAGTTTGAGGCGGACGATTTCCTGATTTTACAGAATGAGATCAGCGAGATCGGCTATATCATGGAGAAAGCCCATGAAAAAGGCATGAAGATCGTTCTGAATCCGTCCCCGATGAATGCGAAGATCCTGTCCTATCCGCTGGAATATGTGGATTACTTCTTATTAAATGAGGTGGAGGCGTCGGATATCTGCGGCATTGAGGCAACCAAAGATCCGCAGGCGCTGATGAACGGACTGGTAAAACAGTTCCCGGAGGCGAAGATTGTCCTGACACTCGGCGGCGATGGTTCCGTGTACCGCGATGGTGACACAGTCCTTCGTCAGGGAATCTATAAAGTGCCGGTTGTGGACACGACGGCGGCAGGCGATACATTTACCGGTTATTTTATCGGCGGTTTACAGCTCGGTGAAGACCCGAAGACGGCGCTGGAACATGCGGCAAAAGCGGCAGCGATCGCCGTTTCCCGCCCAGGAGCAGCTCCGTCGGTGCCGAACCGGGAGGAAGTCGAGACGTTTGAAGGATAAAAAGCACCTGAAAACTTGTCTTTTAAAACAGAATATAGTAAAATACCATTTGGTGGCGTTTCCGAAATTCGGGCTGGTACCGGGATTTGCGGAGGCGCCTCTTTTTTGCGCCCGTCTGACTCTTGTCAGTGTGGGCCTGTAGAAATAAAAAAGGAGAAGGTAAGTAGAAATGGGAAGAGAACGTTTTTCCTCTCGGCTGGGATTTATCCTGATTTCCGCGGGCTGTGCGATCGGTCTGGGAAATGTGTGGAGATTCCCGTACATCGTCGGTCAGTATGGCGGCGCGGCGTTTGTACTGATTTATGCGGCATTTCTGGTGCTTTTAGGTCTTCCGATCATCGTTATGGAATACTCGGTCGGCAGAGCGAGCCAGAAGAGTGCGGCGCTTTCATTTGATGTGCTGGAGCCAAAGGGTACTAAGTGGCATTTTGAAAAATGGTTCGCGATGGCGGGCAACTATGTCCTGATGATGTTTTATACGACGGTAGCCGGATGGCTTCTGCTGTATGTGTTCAAGATGGCGAAAGGCGATTTCGTGGGTCTGGATGCGGACGGTGTAGCCGGGGAATTTGGCTCTGTACTGGCAAATCCGGGACTGATGACGGTATTTATGCTGCTCTGTGTCGTATTCTGTTTTTCCATCTGTGCGATGGGACTCCAGAACGGCGTTGAGAAGATCACAAAGATGATGATGGTCTGCCTGTTATTCCTGATGGTTGTGCTGGCAATCAATTCGGTGCGGATGGAAGGCGGACGTCCGGGACTTGAATTTTACTTAAAGCCGGATTTTGGCAAGATTCAGGAGGTTGGTGTCGGCAAGGTCGTATTTGCGGCGCTGGGACAGTCGTTCTTCACGTTGAGTATCGGTATCGGTGCGATGGCGATTTTTGGAAGTTATATCGATAAAGAGCGCAGCCTGACCGGCGAGGCGATCAATGTACTGGTCCTTGACACGCTGGTAGCGTTTATGGCGGGACTTATCATTTTCCCGGCGTGTGCGGCTTACGGTATCGAGGCAGGACAGGGACCAAGCCTGATCTTCATCACGCTGCCGAATGTATTTAACCACATGGCAGGCGGACGTTTCTGGGGCACGCTGTTCTTTGTCTTTATGACCTTTGCGGCGGCATCAACGGTCACAGCGGTATTCCAGAATATCGTATCCTTTGCAACGGATCTGACTGGCTGTTCGATCAAAAAGGCAGTCTGCGTCAATCTGGTGGTGATTGCGGTCCTGTCGCTTCCGTGCGTGCTGGGTTTCAATCTCTGGAGTGGTTTCATGCCGTTTGGAGAGGGCAGCAACGTGTTGGATCTCGAGGATTTCATCGTCAGCAACAACCTGCTTCCACTCGGAAGTCTCGTTTACCTGATGTTCTGTACCAGCCGGTATGGATGGGGATTTGAGAATTTTCTCAAGGAGGCAAATGAGGGAAAAGGCGTGAAGTTCCCGCGCCAGGTGCGAGCGTATGTGACATATGTCATTCCACTGATTGTGCTGTTTATTTTTGTGCAGGGGTACTGGAGTAAGTTTTTCCAGTAGACTGTGCAGCTCTTTAGGTAACGAGAAAAAAGGAAAGTCCGGCAGAGGCAAACTCCGCCGGACTTTCCTTTTTTCGCCAAGGCTATTGACATAGTATTTAAGGGAAAGTTTTACGGGATTTTTACACAGTTTTGTTGATTCTGTATAAACAAAAGCTATATTATAACCATTTGTATTAATTTTTATACAGAGTGAAGGGGGCAGAAGATTCATTTTTCAATTGTGAATTTTTTTTACCTGTGTTATACTATACGCGGTAGATTCTAGCTCCTACGCCCGATAATATTTTCACAATTTCGGCAGAAAAGGCATCTGACGGGAGGTGAATGGGTGGAGGATGAAGGAAAATTTAGTAAGAGAAAGAGGGTTTAATTGATGGGTTTGGCTACATTTATAGGCGGCATTCATCCATATGAGGGTAAAGAACTGTCTGAGGATAAGCCGATCAAGGTTCTCGAACCGTTACAGGGCGAGATCATGGTTTATCCGCTGTCCCAGCACATTGGCGCACCTGCGAAACCACTGGTAGCGAAGGGCGATCACGTGCTGAAAGGCCAGATCATTGCAGAGGCAGGCGGATTTATTTCCGCAAACGTACTCAGTTCTGTTTCCGGTACGGTAAAGGGAATCGAGTCCAAGCTGGTTGCCAATGGTGCAATGGTTCAGTCAATCCTGGTGGAGAATGACGGTGAAGAAGAGGCGATTGAGGGCTTCGGAACAGACAGAGATGCAACAAAGCTGTCGAAAGAAGAGATCCGTAAGATCGTTAAGGATGCCGGTATCGTCGGCCTGGGCGGCGCTGGTTTCCCGACACATGTAAAGCTTACTCCGAAAGATGAGAACGCAATTGATTACGTTATCGTCAACGGTGCAGAGTGCGAGCCGTACTTAACCAGTGACTATCGTACCATGATGGAGCGTCCGGAGCAGATTATCGGCGGCCTGAAGGTTATGCTTCAGCTGTTTGACAATGCGAAGGGTGTTATCGGTATCGAGAACAACAAGCCGGAGGCTATCAAGAAGCTGACGGAGATGGTAAAGGACGAGCCGAGAATCGAAGTATGTCCGCTGCTTACCAAGTACCCGCAGGGTGGTGAGCGTACACTTATCTATGCAGTGACAGGACGTGAGATCAATTCTTCCATGCTGCCGGCAGATGCAGGCTGTATCGTAGACAATATTGATACCGTTGCTTCTATTTATAATGCAGTATGCAAGACAACTCCGCTGATCCGCAAGATCATTACGGTAACCGGTGATGCCATTGCAGAGCCGCAGAACTTTGAGGTACGCCTTGGTACCAACTATCAGAGACTGGTAGAGGCAGCAGGCGGCTTTAAACAGGAACCGGAGAAGATGATTTCCGGTGGTCCTATGATGGGACAGGCTCTTTTCAGCCTTGACTTCCCGGTAGCGAAGACTTCATCTGCTCTGACCACCTTTACCAAGGATCAGGTAGCAGCGATGGAGCCGTCAGCATGTATCCGCTGCGGACGCTGCGTAGGCGTTTGTCCGGAGCATCTTGTACCTCCGCTGATGATGAAGGCATCTACGGCTCACGACCTTGAGAAATTCCAGAGCTTAAACGGCATGGAATGCGTTGAGTGCGGATGCTGTGCATATGCTTGTCCGGCAAGACGGCCGCTGACCCAGGCATTCAAAGAGATGCGTAAGGCAGTAGCAGCCAGCCGCAGAAAGTAGGAGGTGGGAAGAAATGGAAAAATTATTAAAAGTATCGTCATCACCTCACGTTCGTGACGGAGTTACGACACAGCGCCTGATGTTTGACGTTGTGATCGCCATGATTCCTGCCAGTGTTTATGGTGTATGGCAGTTCGGCATGAATGCACTTCTGGTTCTGATCGCTACCGTGATCGCCAGTGTGGCAGCCGAGTATCTTTATGAGAAATTAATGCACAAGCCGATTACGATTTCGGACGGCAGTGCAGTTGTTACCGGCATGATTCTTGCACTGAATATGCCGCCGGAAATCCCGGTTTGGATCCCGGTTCTTGGTGCATTCTTTGCAATCATCGTTGTAAAACAGCTTTACGGTGGTCTGGGACAGAACTTCATGAACCCGGCACTGGCAGCCAGATGTTTCCTTCTGACTTCCTTCGCTCTGTTTATGAATAACTTCTCATCCGAAAAGCTTGGATTTGACAGTCTGACAGGTGCAACTCCGCTGGCACAGTTAAGAGCCGGTGAGACAGTGGATCTGGCATCCCTGGTAATCGGACGTATCCCGGGAACTATCGGTGAGGTATCTGTTATTGCCCTGCTGATTGGTGCGATTTACATGGTAGTCCGCAAAGTTATCAGCCCGGTTATTCCGCTGATTTACATTGGAACCGTATTTGTATTTACATTCCTGTTTGGCGGATTCAACCTGACCTATTCTCTCAGTGAGATCTGTGCAGGTGGTCTTATCTTCGGTGCATTCTTTATGGCAACCGATTATGTAACGAGTCCTCTGACTCCGAAGGGACAGATCGTATACGGACTGATCCTCGGAATCGTAACCGGAATCTTCCGTCTCTGGGGTGCTTCTCCGGAGGGCGTTTCCTATGCGATCATCTTCAGCAACCTGCTGGTTCCGCTGATTGAGCGCTATACGCTTCCGACAGCATTTGGAAAAGGAGGTCAGAAGAAATAATGAACCAGATTATCAAAAATACAATCATCCTTTTCGTTATTACTCTGGTAGCTGGTATCTGTCTGGGAACAGTACATGATATTACGCTGGATCCGATTGCACAGGCACAGGAGGCAGCAGCTACTAAAACTTATCAGGAAGTTTACCCGGATGCGGCAAGCTTTGATGAACCGCAGGAGCTGGCTGACGCAGTAACTGCTGCAGCGGACAGCATCTCTGAGTGGGGATTTGGAAAAGTTACCATCAATGATGCAAAAGAAGCGCTGGATGCAAGCGGCAACCAGATCGGTTACCTGATTACCTCTACCTCCGCAGAGAGCTACGGCGGCAACGTGCAGATCGCAGTTGGTATCACCAACGAGGGCGAGCTGACCGGTATCGGTTTCTTAAGCATCAGCGATACGCCAGGTCTTGGTATGAGAGCCAAAGAACCGGATTTCAAGGATCAGTTTATCGGCAAGAAAGCTGAGAACCTGGAAGTTACAAAGACAGGCGCGTCTGCAGATAATCAGATTGAAGCCATCAGTGGTGCAACGATCACTTCCAAGGCAGTCACCAACGCGACAGATGCAGCTATCTATTTCGTGGCTAACTGCCTGGCACAGTAGGAGGTGGAAAGATTATGAATAAATATGTAGAGCGCTTATATAACGGTATCTGGAAAGAAAACCCGATTTTCGTTCAGATGCTGGGTCTGTGTCCGACCCTGGCGGTAACCACTTCCGCCATCAACGGTGTCGGCATGGGACTTTCGACAACCGCCGTACTGATTGCGGCGAACTTTCTGATTGCATTGCTTCGTAAGATCATTCCGGACGGCGTGCGTCTGCCGGCAGAGATCGTAGTCGTAGCATCCTTCGTAACCATCGTAGATATGTTGATGGAAGGTTTCGTTCCAAGCTTATATGCTTCCCTGGGACTTTACATTCCGTTGATCGTAGTTAACTGTATCATCCTTGGCCGTGCCGAGGCATATGCTATGAAGAACGGTCCGATCCTGTCTGCATTTGACGGTATCGGTATGGGACTTGGATTTACAGTTGCTCTGGCACTCATCGGTTCTTTCCGTGAGCTTCTGGGTGCAGGTACTATCTTTGGTATCCAGATTATGCCGGCTTCCTATCAGCCGATCTCAATCTTCATCCTGGCGCCGGGTGCATTCTTCGTACTGGCTTGCCTGACTGCTCTTCAGAATCGTCTGAAGATGCCGTGTGCAACAAACGGTTCCGTAAAAGAGAAGAAGAAGGGTGGCTGCTGCAGCGGCGACTGCTTAAGCTGTGCTGGTCATGATGCAGAAGTTAAGAAGGAACAGGAGGAGAAGTGATGAAAGAATTACTTATTATTGCGATAAGCTCGGCGCTGGTCAGCAACGTCGTACTGAGCCAGTTCCTCGGTATCTGCTCCTTCGTCGGCGTATCCAAAAAAGTTGAAACAGCAGCTGGTATGGGTGGTGCGGTTATCTTCGTTATTACCATCGCATCCATCGTTGCAAACTTGATTTATCAGTTCGTTCTGGCACCGCTTGGTATCGATTACTTGAAAACCATCGTTTTCATTCTCGTTATCGCAGCACTGGTTCAGATCGTTGAGATGTTCTTAAAGAAGTGCATGGTTTCCCTGTATAACGCGCTGGGTGTATTCCTTCCGCTGATTACAACAAACTGTGCCGTTCTTGGTGTTGCCCTGACAAACGTCCAGAACGGATATGGATTTTTACAGAGTGTGGTAAATGGTGTTGGTACAGCCGTTGGTTATACCATCTCCATCGTGCTTCTGGCAGGTATCCGTGAGCACATCGAGGGAAATGATATCCCGTATAACTTCCAGGGATCTCCTATCGTACTTGTAACGGCTGGTCTGATGGCGATTGCATTTCTCGGATTTTCCGGATTACTGTAGAAGGAGGAGACGAAAATGGATATGAATTCAATCATTATCGCTGCTGTCGTGATCGCGGCAGTCGGCATCATCGTTGGTGTCGGTCTGGGTCTGTTCGGCGCGAAATTTAAAGTTGAAGTAGATGAAAAAGAGGCAGCTGTTCGTGAAGAGCTGCCAGGCAACAACTGCGGTGGCTGTGGTTACCCGGGCTGTGATGGTCTTGCAAAGGCCATCGCAGAGGGCAAAGCTCCGGTTAATGCCTGCCCGGTCGGCGGTGCTCCGGTTGGCGAGAAGATCGCTGCTATCATGGGCGTAGAGGCTGGTTCCTCTGAGAAGAAGGTAGCTTTCGTTAAATGTAAAGGTACCTGCGACAAGACAAAAGTACAATACGAGTACCATGGTATCGAGGACTGTGCGAAGGCATCCGTTGTACCGGGTGGCGGTGCAAAGGCATGTTCTTACGGCTGTACCGGTTTCGGTACCTGTGTGAAGGCATGTAAATTCGATGCAATCCACGTGGTAGACGGCGTAGCGGTTGTAGACAAAGAGAAGTGTGTAGCGTGTGGTGCCTGCGTGGCAGCCTGCCCGAAACACCTGATCGACCTGGTACCGTACAAGGCAAAACATCTGGTACAGTGCAGCTCCCACGATCGTGGACCGGCTGTCAAGGCAGCCTGCCAGGTTGGCTGTATCGGCTGTACGCTGTGTACCAAGCAGTGTAAGTTTGACGCAATCCATATGGATAACAACGTAGCTGTTATCGATTATGAGAAGTGCGTAAACTGCGGAGCTTGTGCAGCGAAGTGCCCGGTTAAGGTTATTCAGTAAATAACGTAAAAGAATACGGAAATAAAAAGTCCGGTTGAACCGTTTGAAAAGATGGTTCAGCCGGATTTTTTTGGTTAAAAGATAAGGTGCTTTTCTAAAGCATCCGATGAAGGTGTTCTTTGAAATTTTTGATGTTATGCTATACGAAATTTAAAGGATTGCTTTTGCTAATGCAGTATGTATCACATTTAATAATGCCTGTGAGGTATACTGGCTGCCGCTTTCAAAGGAGAGATTTTCAAGCGACTGCGTGCTCACGATCTGCTCCGAGAGATGCGAAGCGGAAGGGGAGAGCAGCGGGTACATAGTTTCGATGGAATCACTTAAAGGACGGCAGGTAACAGAGGTGATTTGGGTGGAATCAACCGTGACTTCGACATTGACTGCCTGGCTGCCAAGTGTCAGGGTAGAACTGTACATGCCTGGCAGATAGTGGATACCAGCCGCAGCAGGGGCAGAAGCACTCTGTGTCTTCCTTCCAGGACGGAACATGATGAGGAGAAGCGCGATGAGAAGAAGCCCCAGCCCGATAAAGATAGCAGTATAAATAATCTCTTTCATGCGGAGTACGACAATTTTTGTTTTTGAACTCATAAGAAAGCTCCGGAATTCGTTTAGTACAGTGTATGAGACGGTTTGAGGGAAAATGAAAGAATATGATTTGTTATAAAAATAAAAGTCCCTATTTACATTTGTGTGTCTGATGTATCAACAGTATAATGATACATTTCACAAATTGCGTATGCGATTAGAAAATCAAGTAGTCCAAATTCCATAAAATGAAATTTTAGGGCAAATTACAGACATTAGCTTGGCTGTAGTATTTTTAAACAACATGTGTTAGACTACTGTTATACTAATCGGTATTTAACGAGGAGGTAATGATTATGAGTAGAAATATAAAAGGTGGTTTTTTAACATTAAGTGGTGTTGTTGGTATTGTGGGAATGATAATAGTGGCAATGCAAAATCCAGCAACTGAATGGGTAACGCCACCTGGAAGAATGATTGTAAGTATTTTAGAAAATGGATTATTGATTCCTACGGTTTTATTCCTTGTTCTTTTTATTTATGGATTGTATATTCTCCTAACGGAGAAAAACGATTGAGCAATACCGGTTTGTCGAATTAAGAAAACCGGTATTTGTGGAGGAATTCTGTAATGAAATTTTTTGAAAATACCCGTAAGCCACAAGGCTTCGGCGGAAAATTGATGACGAAGATGATGAACAGCGGTCACGCCAAATTATCGCAATGGGGATTCTCAAATATCTCCGCGAAGTCTGATGCTGAAGTTCTGGACGTCGGCTGTGGCGGCGGAGCAAATATTGCGGTCTGGCTTGATAGATGTGGAAATGGCCACGTGACAGGAATGGATTATTCTGAGGTTAGTGTGGCAGAATCTCAAAAATTGAACGCCCTCGCCATTAAACAAGGGAAATGTAATGTAGTTCAAGGAGATGTATCTGCTATACCCTTTTCTGGCGCGACTTTTGATTATGTTTCTGCCTTCGAAACAGTTTACTTTTGGCCAGGATTAGTAAAATGCTTTTCCGAGATCAACCGTGTGCTAAAAAGCGAAGGCATATTCCTGATTTGTAACGAGAGTGACGGAACGAATGCCGCAGATGAAAAATGGACAAAGATGATCAATGGTATGAAGATTTACACATCTAAACAACTTGTTGCCGCTTTGAAAGAAGCGGGTTTTACAGAGATCAAAACGTATTCAAATGCAAAAAATCATTGGATAAGTATTGTTGCAACGAAATAGCCAAATTCCAGTTTGTCAATTACAGGTGACATTGAAAGAGTCAGCCCATTCAAGGTGCTGGCTCTTTCAAAAATTCAAATCTAATAAATTGCACGACAACTTAGAGTAAAAATGAATACCCATTAGCCAGAAATGAATAGAAAATGAATAAAAGAGTGGTGTTTCGTATAATTATGAGTTAGTATGCATCAGACACACTTTTGTAAAAAGGGAGAAATAAAAAGAGCTGCCATCCGTTGATATGCTTTGAGAGGATACCCCTCCCCCAAATCTACGAAAAGGGAATCTGATCAGCGGATGGCAGCTTCTGAGATTTTATGACACGATATTAAACATTGAAGCGGAAGAGTACGACATCGCCGTCCTTTACCACGTAGTCCTTGCCCTCCATGCGTACCAACCCTTTTTCTCTGGCTGCATTATAGGAACCGCAGTCTAAGAGATCCTGATAGTTGACTACCTCAGCTTTGATGAAGCCACGCTCAAAATCGGAGTGGATTTTTCCAGCTGCTTGCGGTGCTTTGGTGCCGACTTTGATGGTCCATGCACGGGTCTCAGTTTCACCGGCAGTCAGGTAGCTGATAAGGCCAAGAATGCGGTAGCTGGCTGCAATCAGTTTTTCAAGACCGGATTCAGTCAGACCGAGATCTTCGAGGAACATTTTCTTCTCATCTTCATCTAACTCAGCGATCTCCTGCTCAATCTGGGCGCAGATAACAAATACCTCGCTGTCGTTCTCAGCTGCAAATTCGCGAACCTGTTTTACATATTCATTGGAAGCACCGTCATCTGCCAGATCATCCTCGGATACGTTGGCAGCGAAGATAACCGGTTTCCAGGTTAAGAGATCCAGCGTATTGATGAACGCGAGTTCATCCTCATCCTCCGGCTCAAAGCTTTTTGCCAGTTTGCCATCTTCCAGGTGAGCATACAGTTTCTTTAAAGTTTCCAGTTCTTTGGCCAGAGCCTTATTTCCCATGGCACTCTTGGTCGTCTTGGCGATACGGCGTTCCAGAACCTCCATATCGGAGAAGATAAGCTCCAGGTTGATGGTTTCGATATCGCGGAGCGGATTGACGCTGCCGTCTACATGGATAACATTTGGATCCTCAAAGCAACGGACAACGTGTACGATCGCGTCTACCTCACGGATATTGGCAAGGAACTGGTTACCAAGACCTTCGCCCTTGGAAGCGCCCTTTACCAGACCAGCGATATCAACGAACTCAATTACAGCCGGAGTGATTTTGGCAGAATTATAAAGAGCTGCTAACTGACCCAGACGCGGATCTGGAACCGGTACGACACCGACGTTCGGATCGATGGTACAGAACGGGTAATTGGCAGACTCAGCGCCAGCCTTGGTCAGAGAATTAAACAGTGTACTTTTGCCTACGTTTGGCAGACCTACGATACCTAATTTCATTTTATGATTTACCTATCCGAAAATCCTTTGCTTATCAGGATTTCCGCCTTTCTTTCGGTTTCTTATTGCGCCTTTTTACGCCCTTTTTGTAATGTTTCTTAATTTTAATGAAAGAAATCAATGCAACTATGTATTATAGCAGAAAGACAGCGCTTTTTCAATCTCAAAGGAGACATTTTGTGGCTATAGGAATGCAGAAATGGTTACTGGACACGTATGCGTGAACAGTAACCAGAAATGTGTAATGGTTGTCTATTTTCCTGTTTAAGAAGTAAGAAAGGATTTTTTAAGGGAGCTGCGGAGTGGTAGGATAGGGCTGAAATACATGATTTTGCAGTAGAAAGAAACTATAAAAATATAGGAATAATTAGAACAAATAAAAAAAAATAAAAAAAACAAAAAAATGCTTGCATTCGCGGAGCGCCTGTGCTATACTAAGCTTCGTCAGTGAGTGACTCACTCGACAGGCAAAAATAAAAAGCAGTAAGCGGGAGTGCTGGAATTGGCAGACAGGCAAGACTAAGGATCTTGTGGGTGTATGCTCGTGTGGGTTCAAGTCCCATCTCCCGCAGTAAGCAGAAGTGGCGGAATTGGCAGACGCGCACGGTTCAGGTCCGTGTGATGGCAACATCATGAGGGTTCAAGTCCCTTCTTCTGCATGCCTGATAGCCCGGTACAGAGATGTGCCGGGTTTTTGCTATACTCTGATTCAATAAATTCAGATATAAATTTGCGGAAAACAGGCTTGCAATTCAAATGAAATTGTGCTATACTACTCTTTGTCGGTGAGAAAATCATCGGACAGAGAAAATTGAAAAACAGTAAGCGGGAGTGCTGGAATTGGCAGACAGGCAAGACTAAGGATCTTGTGGGTGTATGCTCGTGTGGGTTCAAGTCCCATCTCCCGCAGTAAGCAGAAGTGGCGGAATTGGCAGACGCGCACGGTTCAGGTCCGTGTGATGGCAACATCATGAGGGTTCAAGTCCCTTCTTCTGCATGATCGATAGCCCGGTACAGAGATGTACCGGGTTTTGTTTTGTTAAAAAAATAGATAGAATATGATGCTGGGATTTGCCATATAAGCATAAACTGTAAAATGAGTGAATTAGTGAATGGCAAGAGCCAGAAAAAAGAAAACCTTTTAAACTTATCTTTGGATGCGACAGAAGCGGAACGGGAAAAGTCCCCGGCACTTCAGATGGGATACGACCAGAATACGAAACGCTGGGAATTAATCATTCAATATAATGGAACTGTGGAAAAGTTGCAGGAACAGCTGCCGCAGGCGGAAATTTATCCACTTTCCGGCGGCTACGCGATTGTGCGGCTCCCTGAATCGCAGGTGGATGATCTGGCAGGATTATCACAGGTTGAGTATATAGAAAAGCCGAAGCGTCTTTATTTTGAGGTGAACCGGGCGATTCGGGATACCTGTATTGCGCCGGTGCAGAGCGGAAATCAAGTCTCTCAAAACGTGTATGGCAGAGATGCTGATTTAAGTGGTCGAGGCACATTGACTGCCATCATCGACTCCGGAATCGATTATTTCCATCCGGACTTTCGAAACGCAGATGGAACGACGCGCATCGCCGCACTTTGGGATCAGGAGCAGAACCGGATTTATACGCGGGAGGAGCTCAACCGGGCATTGGAGGCGGGCAGCCGGGAACGCGCTTACGAGATCGTCCAGTCGCGGGATGTGAGTGGGCACGGGACGGCAGTTGCGGCGATTGCAGCCGGAAATGGCTGGGAGGGCGGCGGACACTACCGGGGAGTAGCCTGGGAGAGTGAACTTCTGGTCGTGAAGCTTGGAACGCCGCTTGCGGATTCATTTCCCAGGACAACAGAGCTGATGCGGGCGTTGGACTATGTGGTGGGAATCGCACAGGAATGGCGGATGCCGGTGGCGGTGAATCTGAGCTTTGGAAATACCTACGGTTCTCATGACGGAACCAGCCTGCTGGAGACGTATCTAAATTCGATGGCAGAGCGGGGGCGGACTTCCATCATCGTGGGAACCGGAAATGAAGGATACAGCATGGGACACCGGGCGGGATTTCTGCAGATGGGACGTCCGGTGGAGATAGAGCTTGCAGTGGGGGAATATCAGACGGGCTTCGGTGTGCAGCTATGGAAATTGTATCAGGACCGGTTTTCAGTAGAAATTTTCAGCCCGGGCGGCAGCAGCACCGGGCTGATCCGGGAATCGTTGGGAGCACAGCGGCTTTCCTATGAGACGGAAGAGATTCTTCTATATTATGGGATGCCGAGTCCATACAGTCAGGCGCAGGAGATTTATCTGGATTTGATTCCAAAAGGAAGCTACATTCAGGACGGGCTCTGGAAAATCCGTCTGATTCCAGAAGAAATACGGGATGGTCAGTATGATCTGTGGCTGCCAGCGGGCATGGCACTGAACAGGGAAACACGTTTTTTGACGGCATCGCCGGACACGACGCTGACAATCCCATCGACCGCCAGCCGGGCGATCTCGGTGGGGGCGTACGATGACGCCACGCAGGCGTATGCAGATTTTTCCGGTCGTGGATTTGCAAGATTGGGGCATCCGATCAAACCAGAGCTGGTGGCACCTGGTGTAAATATCATCACCGCCCGCGCAGGCGGCGGATATGAGGCGGTGACAGGAACTTCCTTTGCCGCTCCATTTGTGACCGGATCGGCGGCGCTGATGATGCAATGGGGGATTGTAAATGGGAACGATCCCTACCTGTATGGGGAGAAGCTGAAAGCATATCTCATCCGCGGGGCGCGGAGTCTGCCGGGGGAGACGGTATATCCGAATGAGCGGGTAGGGTATGGGGCATTGTGTCTGGAGCGAAGTTTCCCGTTGTAAAAACAATAGGAAGTGCAAGGTGCACAAAAAACAATAAATGAAATTGTAAATTATATTTAAAGTGTTAATTGAATTTTCCGCTCAAAAGAGTATAATTTACATGATATAAAATGCAATGAGCATGGAAAGACATAAAAGAACGGAAATACAGAGAGTCACTGGATGGATCGGGAAAGCTGTTGGGATAGAAAATTCGCCTTTGTTATCCGACTGGATAGCAGAGGCGTTTTTTTATAAATAAACAAAGGAAAGAGGTTTAACTATGAGTGGAGTAATGATGATGATAATCGCCATCGTTGTTCTGGGAGGAGCATACCTCCTGTACGGGCGTTATCTCCAGAATAAGTGGGGCATCGATCCGAATGCCAAAACTCCGGCATATGAGATGGAGGACGGTGTTGATTATGTACCGGCTGATACAAACGTTGTGTTTGGTCATCAGTTCGCGTCGATCGCCGGTGCGGGTCCGATCAATGGTCCGATCCAGGCGGCAATTTTTGGCTGGCTTCCGGTCCTGCTTTGGATTTTAATCGGCGGCGTATTTTTCGGCGCCGTTCAGGATTTTGCATCCATGTATGCGTCTGTCAAAAATAAGGGACGAACAATCGGATACATCATCGAAGAGTACATTGGAAAATTAGGAAAGAAATTATTCCTTTTATTCTGCTGGCTGTTCTGTATTCTGGTTGTTGCAGCGTTTGCAGACGTTGTAGCGGGAACATTTAAGGGATTTACGGTCGATGAGGCAGGTGCTGTCACAAAGATAGCGGCAAATGGAGCCGTTGCAACTACTTCTATGTTATTTATCATCGAGGCAGTTGCACTTGGATATTTCCTCAAATATACCAAATTCAACAAATGGATCAACACAGCCGTCGCTATTTTATTACTGGTGGCAGCGATCGCACTGGGACTGAATTTCCCGGTCTATGTCGATCTTGGAACCTGGCATATTATTATCTTTGTGTACATTCTGATTGCCAGTGTCGCTCCGGTATGGGCGCTGCTTCAGCCGCGTGATTATCTGAACAGCTATCTGCTGATCTTTATGATCGTCGGTGCAGTTATCGGTGTATTTGTGGCCAATCCGGCATGTAATTTGAAACCGTTTACAAGCTTTAATGTAAATGGACAGTATATGTTCCCGATTTTATTTGTAACGATTGCCTGTGGCGCAGTTTCCGGTTTCCATTCTCTGGTATCTTCCGGTACTGCATCTAAACAGATCAAAAATGAAAAGAACATGCTTCCGGTTTCGTTTGGCGCAATGCTGATGGAGAGTATGCTTGCTATCATCGCACTGATTGCAGTTGCTTCCTTTGCAGATGGCGAGGCAGCAGCACAGGGACTTACCACCCAGCCGCAGATTTTTGCAGGCGCGATCGCAAACTTTCTTTCCGTAGTTGGTCTGCCGCATTCGCTTGTATTTACATTAATCAACCTGGCGGTATCTGCATTTGCACTGACTTCCCTGGATTCGGTTGCCCGGGTAGGACGTCTGTCGTTCCAGGAATTTTTCATGGATTCGGATACAGACGAGGAAAATATGAGCCCGTTTGTAAAAGTAGTAACCAATAAATATTTTGCAACCATCATCACACTGGTACTCGCGTACCTGCTTACCAAGGTTGGCTATGCAGAGATCTGGCCGTTATTCGGTTCTGCAAACCAGCTGTTATCGGTACTTGCTCTTGTAGCTTGTGCAGTATTCTTAAAGAAAACCAAGCGTCAGGGCTGGATGCTCTGGGTGCCGATGCTGTTCATGATGGCAGTTACCTTTACTGCACTGAGCATGACCATCATAAAGCTCACAAACGCATTTATGACGACCGGTCTGGATCTGGGAAATACACTGCAGCTTGTATTTGCAGTGCTGCTGTTAATCCTGGGTGTATTAGTAGCAATTCAGGGTATCAAGAAACTGCTTGAAAAAGCGGATAAGTAAAAATAATAAGTGAAAATAAAATGTAGATGAGGTCCATCAGGGACAGCCGTTACGTTTTGTATGTATGATAGTAAAGAGAGGATGTCTGTATTCAAAAGAACAGATGTTTTCTCTTTTTCATTCTAAGCCCCTTTGTTCAATAGATGGAAATAAGTAGTCATAATTCCCCTTCTTTCCACATAAAATAAAAAAAGAAAATAGAAAAAGATCAAAAATCCATGGAAAACCTCTGTCCCAAATTACAAAAATATGATATTATTATAAGATAATGGGCGAACTTTCGAATTTATTCCGTAAATTATTCTGAATAAAGGTGGGATCTGGATGAATATCAGAGAAACGATCGAAAAATGGGAACAGGAAACCCTGAGTCCGTATGCGTCGCTGAGTGCGAATACACGGGGACGGGAGCGGAAAGAACCGCTCTGCGACATCCGGCCAGAGTATCAGCGCGATCGCGACCGTATTCTGCACAGCAAATCGTTCCGGCGTCTGAAACAGAAAACGCAGGTTTTTCTGGCGCCGGAGGGCGACCATTACCGGACGCGCCTGACGCACACGCTGGAAGTATCGCAGATAGCGCGCACGATCGCGAAAGCGCTGCGGCTGAATGAGTCTCTGGCGGAGGCGATCGCGCTGGGGCACGATCTGGGACATACGCCGTTTGGTCATTCGGGGGAGGCGGTGCTCAACCGGCTCTGCAGCGAGGGGTTCGCGCATTATCAGCAGAGTGTCCGCATTGTGGAGGTGCTGGAGCAGAAGGGGCAGGGGCTGAACCTGACCTGGGAGGTTCGCAACGGGATCCTGAACCACCGGACGAGCGGTCATCCGGCGACGCTGGAAGGGAATGTTGTGCGGCTTTCAGATAAAATTGCCTACATAAACCATGATATAGATGATGCGATCCGGGGAAAGATCATGAAGGAAGAGGATTTGCCGCGGGAGTACACGGACATTCTGGGAAACAGTGTGCATGAGCGGCTGAATATCATGATCCACGACATCATCGAGCACAGCCAGGACAAGCCGGAGGTGGCGATGTCACCGGAACGCGAGGAGGCGATGCACGGGCTGCGCCGCTGGATGTTTGACCATGTCTACCATGACGGGATTGCGAAAGCGGAGGAAGGGCGCGCACAGCAGATGATCGAGATGCTGTATGGATATTATATGGCGCATCCGGAGGAACTTCCGGAAGAATCCCACCGGATTATGGAGATAAGAAATGAGACGAAAGAGCGCGCGGTATGCGATTATATCGCGGGTATGACAGATATTTACGCGATTGACCGGTTTAAGGAATTGTTTATTCCGAAAGCCTGGAGCGTATAAGGAGGAAGAAATGTATTATCCGGAAGAGGTAATCGAGGAAGTCAGAATGCGTAGCGACATTGTGGATGTGATTTCCGGATACGTGAAGCTGCAGAAGAAGGGAAGCAACCTGTTTGGACTCTGCCCGTTTCATCATGAGAAATCGCCATCCTTTTCGGTGTCGCCGTCCAAGCAGATGTACCACTGCTTTGGCTGCGGTGTCAGCGGCAATGTGATTACGTTTGTGATGGAATATGAAAATTATTCATTCCGCGAGGCGGTTGAGATGCTGGCGGACCGTTCGGGCGTGAAACTGCCGAAGATGGAATATTCTAAAGAGGCAAAGGCGAAGGCGGACCGCAAGGCGGCGCTTCTGGAGATCAATAAGCTGGCAGCCAATTATTTTTATTACCAGCTCAAGCAGCCGCAGGGAAAGATAGGATATGATTATCTGGTAAAGCGGAAGCTGACGGATGAGACGATCCGGCGGTTCGGACTGGGATTTTCCAATAAAATCAGCGACGATCTGTATCGGTATCTGAAAAGCAAGGGCTATGAGGACGAGCTTTTAAAGGATACGGGGCTGGTGACGATCGAGGAGCGCGGCGCCAGGGACAAGTTCTGGAACCGTGTCATGTTTCCGATCATGGATGTCAACAGCCGGGTGATCGGGTTTGGCGGACGTGTCCTCGGGGACGGGGAACCGAAATACTTAAACTCACCGGAGACGATGCTGTTTGACAAAAGCCGGAATCTATACGGACTTAATTACGCGCGTACTTCGAGAAAGAAATATATGATGCTCTGCGAGGGCTACATGGATGTGATTTCCATGCACCAGGCGGGTTATACGAACGCGGTCGCATCGCTGGGAACGGCGCTGACCGAGCAGCACGCGGCGCTTCTGAAGCGGTATACGGATCAGGTCATTCTGACCTACGACAGCGATGGCGCGGGCGTCAAGGCGGCGCTGCGGGCGATTCCGATCCTCAAGCGGGCAGGAATTTCAACCAAGGTACTGAATATGCGTCCGTATAAGGATCCGGATGAATTTATGAAAAATCTGGGAGCAGAGGAGTTTGAAAAGCGGATCGAGACGGCTAGAAACAGCTTTCTCTATGAGATCGATGTGCTGAAAGCCGGCTTTGATATGGAAGATCCGGAGCAGAAGACGGCATTTTACAATCAGACGGCGCGCAAGCTGCTTGAATTTGGCGAGGCGCTGGAGCGGGATAATTATATACAGGCGGTTTCGCGGGAATACTTTATCAATTATGAAGATCTGCGGCGGCTGGTCAACCAGCTCGGAAGCCGGTATGGCGTCGGGGAGACGGCAGCAGGCGGATATGCGGGTCGCTATGGTGATTCATATAGAACCGGAAATACGACTGGTGCGGTACAAAACAGGGAGGTAGGCGGAAGCGTCGGCAGTGCCGGGGCAATGGCGGAAAACCGCGGTGCTGGAAATGCAGAGTTTCCGGGAAATACGGGACCGGCGGTGAGACCGGTGGGCAGGAAGAAGGAGAAGGACGAGGGCATCCGCCGTTCAGAACGCCTGCTTCTTACATGGCTGATTGAAGAACCATCGCTGTATGCCCGGATCAAGGACATCATCGGACCGGAGGATTTTGTAAAACCACTTTATAAAGAAGCAGCAAAAGCTGTATTTGAGGGTCTGGAAGCTGGAAATGTCAATCCGGCGGCGATTTTGAACCGCTTTATCGACGACGAGGGCAATTATAAAGAAGTCGCGGCGCTTTTCAATGCAAGTCTGGAAGAATCCTTAAACAATGAGGAGCAGAAAAAGGCATTTGCGGAGACGGTGCGCCGGATCAAGAAGAACAGCCTCGACGATCAGATCCGGCGGGCGTCGGATTTGAATGAGCTGCAGCGGCTCATACGGGAACAGGCGGGATTGCCTTCGCTCGTAATCACGTTGGAGTGATTGCGGATTGGGAAAAATTGGGTTACTGTACACGGGTAGGCACTTTTGGAACCGAAAGTGCCGTAAGAAAACGTGGTGGCAGCAGGAATTTGCCGTATTGAAATGCGAAGCCACGGCAAATTCCGTTACTGGACACGTATGCGTGTTCAGTAACAAAATTGGAAATGGTCGGGCAGGTTCTGAGGATGGAAGGAAGGACGAACTATGGAAGAGAAAAAAGTTACATTTGAAGAAAAACTCACACAGCTTCTGGAATTGGCAAAAACAAAGAAAAATGTACTGGACAATAAAGAAATATTGAATTATTTCCATGGTGAGATACTGAGCCCGGAACAGCTCGATCAGATCTATGATTTTCTGGAAAATCATCATGTAGACGTTCTCCGGATGGATGACGATGAGGACATGGAGCCAGAACTTTTTGAAGACGGCGAGGAGGAGGAGCCGATCGACGTGGACAACCTGGATCTCAGCATCCCGGATGGCGTCAGCCTCGATGATCCAGTCCGGATGTATCTGAAAGAGATCGGAAAAGTGCCGCTGCTTTCCCCGGAAGAGGAAATTGAACTGGCGAAGCGGATGGAGCTGGGAGATGAAAATGCCAGAAAACGTCTGGCGGAGGCGAATCTGCGCCTGGTTGTCAGCATTGCGAAGCGCTATGTCGGCAGAGGTATGCAGTTCCTTGACCTGATTCAGGAAGGAAATCTGGGTCTTATCAAGGCGGTTGAAAAATATGATTATTCAAAAGGATTTAAGTTCAGCACCTATGCAACCTGGTGGATCCGTCAGGCGATCACGCGCGCGATCGCGGATCAGGCGCGGACGATCCGGATTCCGGTTCACATGGTGGAGACGATCAATCGTCTGATCCGGACTTCCAGACAGCTTTTACAGGAACTTGGACGGGAACCTACCCCGGAGGAGATCGCGGAAAAGATGGAGATGCCGGTTGAGCGTGTGCGGGAGATCATGAAGATTTCACAGGATCCGGTTTCCTTGGAGACACCGATCGGCGAGGAGGAAGACAGTCATCTGGGCGATTTCATTCAGGACGATCATGTGCAGGTTCCGGTCGATGCGGCAACCTATACATTGCTGCATGAACAGCTCATGGAAGTGCTCGATACGCTGACCGAGCGGGAGCAGAAGGTGCTGCGTCTGCGCTTTGGCCTGGACGACGGCAGACCGCGCACGCTCGAAGAGGTAGGACGGCAGTTCAATGTCACCCGCGAGCGGATCCGCCAGATCGAGGCGAAAGCGCTGCGGAAGCTGCGCCATCCGAGCCGGAGCAAGAAATTGAAGGATTATCTGGATGAATGATCTGGAAAGAAGAAATAAAAAGTAGAACACAGGAGAATAAATCATGCGGACAGAAGTAAAACTCTCGAAGCGTCTGGAACGGATCGCTTCTTTTGTACAGCCGGGCAGCCGGGTAGCAGATATCGGCACCGATCACGGTTATGTGCCGATCTGGCTGGTGCAGAAGGGCGTGTGCCCGTCGGCATTGGCGATGGATGTGCGGAAAGGCCCGCTGGAGCGGGCGGAAGAACACGTGGAAGAGGTGGGGCTTTCCGGGAAAATTGAACTGCGACTGTCAGACGGACTGGCAAAATTGAAAGCAGGCGAGGCAGATACAGTTGTGATCGCCGGAATGGGCGGAAAACTGACCTGCCGGATTCTGGAACAGGGACGCCATGTGTGGGAGAATTGGAGCGAGGGAAAAGAACGCCTGATTCTGTCGCCACAGTCGGAGCAGGACGAAGTGCGTCATTTTCTGGAAGAACAGGGATTTTCGATTCTCCGGGAAGCGATGCTGACAGACGAGGGAAAATATTACATAGTGATAGAAGCGGCGCGAGGCACGATGCGGCCGGGGAGAGAGCAGGATTACCGTTTTGGAGCCGATTTGATCCGGAAGAAAGATCCGGTGCTGCTTGCGTATCTGGAGAAAGAAGAGAAGATGACGCGGCAGGTGCTGGCAGGGCTGACAGAAAATGATGCCCAGAACAAGAAGGAAACTTTAGAAGCCAGTGAAGCGGGAGAGACGGCGATCAGCCGCCGAGCAGCGCGCATCAACGAACTGACCGCCTATCTGGCGCTGATAGAGGAGACGAGACATGAAATGCAGTGAGATTATCAAGATCCTGGAAACACTTTCGCCGCGCAGCATGGCATGTGACTGGGACAATCCGGGGCTTTTAGCGGGGCGCAGCGGGAAGGAAGTGAAGACGATCTTTCTGGCGGTGGACGCCACCGATTCTGTGATTGAGCAGGCAGAGCAGGCGGGGGCGGATATGATTTTGACGCACCATCCGCTTATTTTCAAAGGAATCAAGCAGGTGTCCGATCAGAATTTCATCGGCAGAAGAGTCCTGCGGATGATTCAGGATGATATTTCCTACTATGCGATGCACACGAATTTCGACGCAGCGCCGGGCTGCATGGCAGATCTGGCGGCAAAGAAGCTGGGATTGACGGATTGTGAAGTTTTAGAGAAAATGGGAGAGACCGGAGACGGCACTTCCTACGGAATCGGATGCACTGGACGCTTCGAACAGCCGATGACGCTGCGGGCAGCTGCCGAGCAGGTCAAGGAGGCATTTGGCCTGCCGTATGTGGCGGTCTTCGGTAAGCTGGACGGTGAGGCAGTGATTCAGAAAGCGGCGGTCTGCCCGGGCGCAGGAGGAAGCACGATGGGAGAGGCACTGGCAGCCGGGGCGCAGGTTTATATCACAGGAGATATCAGCCACCATGAAGGAATCGACGCGGTTGCACAGGGCATGGCGGTCATTGACGCCGGACATTATGGAATTGAACACATTTTTACAGAATTTATGGAGAAATATCTGATGAGGAAGCTGGGTGATGCCGTGAAGGTTGTGCGGGAAAAACCGGCGTTTCCAATCCAGATTGTTTAGGGAGGGGATTACATGCCGGAGGTACGGATTGGGAGTGAGATAAAAACATATCCGCAGGGAACCGCCTACGCGGAGATTGCGGAGGAATATCAGAAGAATTACGAGAATGATATTCTTCTGGTCTCGGTAAATGGACGGCTGCGGGAGCTGCATAAAACACTGCAGAAGGACTGCCAGATGGAATTTATCACAGCGGCAGATACGGCTGGCTATCTGGCATATCAGAGAAGTGCCGTCTTTCTGATGATGAAAGCCTTTCAGGATGTGGCAGGCAGGGAAAATGTGAAAAATATCACGGTCTGCTTTTCTGTTGAAAATGGTCTGTATGTGGAGGTGGAAGGCGGGGTAACACTCAGCCAGGAGCTGTTAGACCGTGTGAAAGCGGAGATGAAGCGCCTGTCTGAGCAGGATCTGCCGTTGCAGAAACGGAGTGAAAATACGGATGAGGCGATGGATCATTTCCAGGAGCAGGGCATGTATGACAAGGCGCGTTTGTTCAATTACCGGCGGGCGTCGCGGGTCAATGTTTACCGGCTTGGCGATTATGACGACTATTTCTACGGATATATGGTCATGAGCACCCGGTATCTCAAATATTTTGATTTACAGATGTACGAGGAAGGATTTATCCTGCGTCTGCCGAATAAGAAGCAGCCGAAGGCGATTCAGCCGTTCCATCCGCAGAAAAAACTGTTTGATGTCCAGCAGGAGGCGGAAAAGCTCGGTCACAAGCTCGGTGTGTTTGACGTGGGAACACTCAACGATACGATCGCGCGGGGGCGCATGAACGACCTGATCCTGATGCAGGAGGCGCTGCAGGAAAAGAAGATCGGAGATATTGCGGAGCAGATTTATGAGAGCGGACGCAAACTGATCATGATTGCAGGACCGTCCTCTTCGGGAAAAACGACCTTTTCACACCGTTTGTCGATTCAGCTCGGCGCGCTGGGAATGAAACCGCATCCGATCGCGGTGGACAATTATTTTGTCAACCGTGTGGACAGCCCGCGGGATGAAAATGGAAATTACGATTATGAGGCATTAAACTGCATCGATGTGAAACAGTTTAATGAAGATATGGAAGAACTTCTGGCGGGAAAACGCGTGGAACTGCCGGTTTACAACTTTGTCAAGGGCGAGCGCGAATATAAGGGCGATTTTTTGCAGCTTGGGGCGGAGGATATTCTGGTCATCGAGGGAATCCACTGCCTGAATGATGATTTGTCGTATTCACTGCCGCGTGATAAGAAATTTAAGATCTATATCAGTGCGCTGACCCAGTTAAATATCGACGATCACAACCGAGTTCCGACGACGGACGGACGTCTGATCCGGCGGATGGTCCGCGATGCGAGAACGCGCGGTGCGTCGGCACAGGACACGATCCGGATGTGGGATTCCGTACGCCGGGGCGAGGAGCGGAATATTTTCCCGTATCAGGAAGAGGCGGATGCGATGTTCAACTCTGCGTTTTTATATGAGCTTTCGGTGCTCAAACAGTATGCGGAGCCGATCTTATATAGTGTTCCGCGTGATTCGGCGGAGTACAACGAGGCGAAGCGGCTGCTCAAATTTCTCGATTATTTTCTGGGTGTCAGCAGCGAACAGGTGCCGCACAATTCGATTGTGCGCGAATTTATCGGCGGAAGCTGTTTTAAAGTATGATTGACTGGACAAATGCCTGAAAATATGGTAGAGTTAGGATGTTTTGAGTAAGACAGATGGTCGCGGCTGCAGAACCGAAAGGCTGCAGGTGAGGAAAGTCCGGGCTTCACAGGGCAGGATGCCAGATAACGTCTGGTGGAGGCGACTCCAAGGACAGTGCAACAGAAATGTACCGCCCGGTTTACCGGGTAAGGGTGGAAGGGCAGTGTAAGAGACTACCGCCCGGCTGGTAACAGCCGGGGCACATGTAAACCCCATCCGAAGCAAGACCGAACAGAGAGCGCAAGGCGGCCCGTCTGCTCTCGGGTAGGTCGCTTGAGCCTGCTGGCGACAGCAGGACTAGATAGATGACCATTCAACGACATAACCCGGCTTACCGTTTTGCTCAAATCATTTAAGAGGGCTGTTGCCGAATGCAGATACCAAAGAGCATCTTTATCCGGCAGCGGCTCTTTTTTCTATATTGCATACAAAAGAAAAGGGGGAAATTTTATGTTAGAAGGATTTGCATCACTCGTTGGTGTGATCAGCAATGTTATGTACAGCTATCTGCTGATTATCATGCTGCTGGCGGTCGGACTGTATTTCACACTCCGAAGCCGTTTCGTACAGCTCCGTCTGCTTCCGGAATCAATCCGGGTAGTCGGAGAAAAGACAGACAGCAACTCCGTATCCGCATTTCAGGCGCTGATGGTATCGACGGCGAGCCGCGTCGGCACAGGCAATATCGTAGGTGTAGCCAATGCGATCGCGATCGGCGGTTACGGCGCGGTGTTCTGGATGTGGCTGATCGCGATTGTGGGCGGCGCATCGGCTTTTGTTGAGAGCACGCTGGCACAGATTTATAAGAAGCGCGACGCATCCGGCGGAAGCTACGGAGGTCCGTCTTATTATATCGAGGCGGCGCTGAAGAGCCGTGCGCTGGGCGTTGTCTTCGCGATTGCCCTGATTGCTACTTATGCTGGCGGTTTTAATATGCTGGCGTCCTTTAACCTGATTGACAGCATGTCGAATTACGGCTTTTACCATCAATTTATGATGGGGGACAGGAGCCTGGTTCCGATGATCGGCGGCGCCATTCTGGCGATTCTGGTCGGCATCTGTATCATAGGCGGCGGAAAACAGATTGTCCGCATTACCGGTGTGCTGGTTCCGTTTATGGGCGTTTTCTACATCTTGATGGCAGTTGCGGTCATGTTCTTAAACATCGGAAGACTACCGGAAGTGTTTGTCAATATCTTCTCCAATGCATTTGATTTCAAGGCGATCTTCGGCGGATTCGCAGGTTCTGCCATGATGCAGGGAATCAAGAGAGGTCTGTATTCCAACGAGGCGGGTGTTGGTTCTGCACCGAACGCGGCGGCAGCAGCCAATGTCAGCCATCCGGTTAAGCAGGGACTGGTACAGATGCTTTCCGTCTTTATCGATACAATCCTCATCTGTACGGCAACAGCGATGATGTGCCTCTGCACCGGTATCGTTCCGTCCGAAGAGCTGAAAGGCGCTCCGTTCGTACAGGAATCGCTGGGAACGGTATTTGGCGTGATCGGACCGTATTTCATTACATTTGCACTTCTTTTGTTTGCATTTACGACACTGCTCGGCAACCTGTTCTACTGTGAGGGATGTCTCAACTACATCGCAGGTCGTACACTGAAAAACAAAGAAATGAACGTGTTCCGCCTGTTTGCGGTGGTAGTTGTCTTCATCGGCGCACAGCTCCAGTTCGGTCTGGTATGGGATCTCGCGGATGTCCTCATGGGTATCATGGCGATCATCAACCTGCCGGTTATCGTGATTCTGGGAAATACAGCGCTCAAATGTCTGGATGATTACCTGGTGCAGAAAAAGGAAGGCAAGAATCCGTGCTTCAAGGCTGAGAGTATCGGGTTGGAAGGTAAGACAGAGTTCTGGAATTAAGATGTTCAAGGGTAGGCACTTTTGGAATCTATAATCTGGAAAATAATAAAAAGCCATGAAATCGCTTATGATCTGTAAATCTACAGAAAAGTCGTTCATGGCTTTTTTGATATTCATTTGATATATTCAGGAGAATTTACAGCGAATACTTCTCATCACAGTACTGGCAGCGGTATACCTCTTTTTCCTCATCCGCGAGATAGAAGATATGCGGAAGCTCCTGCTCGATCGAGGTAATGCAGCGCGGGTTCTTGCAGTGGATGACATTTGTGATTTTTTTCGGCATCTTGACATCTTTTTTCTCTACGATTTTTCCATCCTTGATGATGTTGATCGTGATACGGTGATCGATGTAGCCGAGCACATCAACATTTACCAGATCAAGGCTGCCGTCGATCTTGATGATGTCCTTGCGTCCCATCTTGCTGCTGCGCGCATTTTTGATGATAGCCACCTGGCAGTCCAGCTTGTCCAGCCCCAGTTTAAAGTAAATATCCATACTGCGTCCTGCCTGAATGTGGTCCAGAACAAAACCTTCTTTTAATCCGCTGATATTTAACATGGTTTTTCCACCTCCAGTAAAGTCATGATCAGAGCCATACGGACGTATACGCCGTACTGAACCTGTTTGAAGTAAGCGGCACGCGGGTCGTTGTCCACCTCAACGGAAATCTCATTGACACGCGGAAGCGGATGGAGCACAAACATATCATCACGGGCAAGCTCCATCTTCTTTTTGTCGAGAATGTAGCAGTCCTTCATACGGATGTAATCTTCCTCGTTGAAGAAACGCTCTCTCTGGACACGTGTCATGTAGAGAATATCAAGCTCCGGCATCGCCTCATCCAGGTTTTCGACCTCTTTGTACTCGATTCCCTTTGCATTCAGTGTATCCTCAATGATATAATCCGGGACGCGCAGTTCCGGCGGGGAAATGAGGACGAAACGGATGCCTGTGTAGCGGGACAGCGCATTGATTAAGGAGTGAACCGTGCGTCCGAATTTCAAATCGCCGCACAGACCGACTGTTAAATTGTTCAGGCGTCCTTTTAAAGAACGGATCGTCATCAGATCGGTCAAGGTCTGCGTCGGATGCTGGTGACCGCCGTCGCCGGCATTGATAACCGGGATGGAAGAGTGCAGGGAAGCAACCATCGGCGCACCTTCCTTCGGGTGGCGCATCGCGCAGATATCTGCGAAGCAGGAGATAACGCGGATGGTATCTGCCACACTCTCGCCCTTGGAAGCAGAGCTTGAATCGGCAGAAGCAAAGCCAAGAACCCGTCCACCTAAGTTCAGCATAGCAGCCTCAAAACTTAAGCGTGTACGGGTGCTTGGCTCATAAAACAGAGTCGCGATTTTCTTTCCGTCGCAGACGTGTGCATATTTGGCTGGATTGGCTTCGATATCGGAAGCGAGATCCAGAAGCTGGTCGATCTCCTCAACGGAAAAATCCAGTGGATTCAGCAAATGTCTCATTTGATTCTCCTTCTCTATTCGTATTAGCATATTTTTCCCAACTATTATAAAACATTTCCAGATGGATTGCTATAGCTTTTAATGATCTGTGATATAAAAAATATGAATAGGGGGGATAGAAAATATGGACAATGTGATGACGGCTGGAAGATTACCTGCGATGAAATAGGAAATAAAAATGACTTTCCAGGGCAAAATGGATTAGCGTAAGGAACGGTCAGACAGGGAGAAAAATCTGGTAAGAAAAGCGTAAGGAACATTAAGAAAAATAAGGTAGGAGAATTGAAACAAATCCGGTATAATGTAGAAAGAAGAACTGGAATTGCAATGGTTGAAACTTGTATAAATCCAGGTTGTCAGGAATGGATTTCGATGGAATATTCAGGAGCATGAAATAAGTTAGAAAATGGAGAAGGCTGATGGAAGAGCGGAAAGTGCCAGGGAAGAATGAACTCCGGAAACGGGAACCTGTCATACAGGTAAAAAATCTATATAAAGTCTACCGCGTCGGCGAGACGAAGGTATACGCGCTGAGCGGCGTTGATTTTACGATGTACCGTGGCGAATTCTGTGCGATTGTAGGTACCTCCGGTTCGGGTAAATCTACCTTATTGAATATGCTGGCGGGGCTGGAGAAGCCGACGAAGGGCGAGATTGTCATAGCCGGACAGCACATAGAAAAATTAAACGAGAACCAGCTGGTGGCATTCCGCCGGGAGCGGGTCGGATTTATCTTCCAGTCATATAACCTGCTCGGTACGATGAATGCGGTTGAAAATGTAGCGCTTCCGCTGTCTTTCCGCGGTGTGCCGCGCGGCAGGCGTCGGGAGATGGCGGAAAAATATCTGAAAATGGTCGGACTGGAAAAAGTCGGCGATCATATGCCGAACCAGATGTCCGGCGGGCAGCAGCAGCGTGTCGGCATTGCACGGGCGCTGGTGGTACATCCAGAGATCATTTTTGCAGACGAGCCGACTGGAAACCTGGATTCGCACACGACGATGGATGTGCTGAAACTGATGCAGCGGATCGTCCGGGAACAGAACCAGACGCTGGTTATGGTCACGCATGATAACCATCTGGCGGCGTATGCGGACCGGATCTTCCATATTATCGATGGTAAGATTGTGAAGATAGAGGAGAATCGGCAAATGGGTAAGGAGGATGGGAAAATAGAAGGCTAAAACACAGGAATGCTGACGATAGAATGAGAAATTGATAAAAGCAGCATTTAATGTGAGAGGATATGGAGGTATGAAAAATGAGAGGTATGAGAAAGTGGAAGAGATGGGCGGTGTTTTTGCTGCTTTTTGTGGTGCTGGCGGTGGGAGGAAGCCGGACAGCGCAGGCGGAAATGCTGGATATGACAAAATATAACGATGATTTAATTACCGTCAGCAAAGTGCCGCACGGAAAGGCCGGAAATAAAATTTCGATTAAGATGACGGTTCATAATAATGGCAGCAAAGGAGATAATTATTTAAGAACAATTCGTTTAGCCAATGCGGATCAATACGATCAATTTTATACATATGATGATGACGATGATGATGACAGTGATTCGGATTCCAATATTTCATGGTCTGGAAAACATTTTCCATTTGAAGCTGATTCAAATACGTTTAAAGAAAAAAGAATTGATGTAAAGCCAGGTTCGTCTAAAAGTGTAACATTGACGTATAAACTGCGCCGGGATTTGGCAGCAGGATATTATCAGGCGTTTTTCTATATTGATGACAGCCTAAAAGTCGGCATCAACATCTGGGTTTCCGCTTACGACGGTTCCTCCACCGAGGAAGACGACAACACGAAGCTGGACTACGATTTTTCCATCGGCGATAACCAGCAGACGCCGTATGCGGGGTACAATCAGGTCATGGATTTTGGCGTGAACCTGACCAATACGGGACTTAAAAAGGTTTACGATGTCCGCGTGGATATGCAGCTTGACGCAGATATTACGAAATTCCCGTTTGATATCAATGAGGGCAACTATAACCGTAAAATGGGGGATATGGAATCAGGGCAGATGGTGACGGTTCCGTACAGCATGATGGTGCGTGAGGACGTAAAATCGGGCTTTTTCCCGATTCACTATCTGGTTACATACCGCGAAGAAGAGGGCGGCGAGTTTTCGGAGCCGGTGGACAAGGTGTTTTACGTGCGCGTCAAGGGAAAAGATGACGATGAGCTGTCGGCGGATGCGGGCGAGCAGGATCGAACCAAGGCGCGTATCATCGTGGACAGCTTCGAGACGATCCCGGCAGAGATCTATGCCGGACAGCCGTTTGAACTGCGTGTGCGGATGAAGAATGCGTCTTCGGATGTGGCAGCTTCCAATATTATGTTTACATTTGCTTCGGAAGAAGTTGAAAATACGCCGATCTTTACATCCGAGAGCGGTTCCACCTCCGTAGTTGTCAATAACATGGCGCCGGGGGCGACGGCGGATCTCTCGATGGTGTTCAAGGCGGCGCCGACGGCGGAGCAGAAATCATACCGCATGACGATTCAGGAGCAGTACGACAGCCCGGAATTTAAAAATGCCAAAGAAGAAGTCAAAATTGCCCTCCCGGTCAAACAGGAGCCGCGGCTGAACACCAGCACGATCGATGTGATGCCGGATGCGATCGAGGTTGGTTCTGAGACGAATGTCATGTTTGGCATCAACAACACCGGAAAAGTAATTCTTTACAATGTTATGGCGCGTTTTGAGGCAGATTCTATCCAACCAGCTGACGCTTACGTGGGAAATATCAAGCCGGGCGAAACCGGCAATGTCGATACGATGCTGACCGCGATTGCGCCGACAACCGATGATGGAAAAGTGAAGATTATCATTTCCTATGAGGATGAAAATGGAGTCGTTTCAGAGACTGAAAAAGAAATGCTTCTGAACGTGAGTGAGGCGTTTTCCGATGACGGGATGGACGGCATGGATGGAATGGACAACGGCATGGATGCAGATGCCGATGCGGCGCAAGCGGGCGGCGCTGGGCGGATCGCTCCGATGCTTGTGATCGCTGCGCTGGTGGGCGCAGGTGCCGGTGTAATTGTCTGGAAGAGGAAAAAGAAGAAAATAGCAGGAGAAAAGGCGCTTGAAGACGAATTAGAAGAGGAACTGGACAATGAGCTGGGCGAGCCGGAAATGACGACAGCAGATGTATCGGAAGACGAAACAAAGGACGTTGAAAAAGAACAAAACGATCATCTGAAAAGAAAGAAAAAATAGAAAGGACCGGTTAAAATGAGATTCAGTGATCTGCTGACGATGAGCGTCAACAACCTGTTTCGCAGAAAGCTCCGTACCTTTCTGACGGTTCTGGGAGTCGTGATTGGTACGGCATCGATCGTTGTCATGGTTTCCATCGGAATAGGACTGAAAGAATTTACCATCAAACAGTATTCTTCCTATGGAAGCCTGACCGCGATTCAGGTGTATAATTATGACAATGGAAATTCCAGCGATAAGAAAAATCCAGAGGACAGCTTTATGACGGATGAGACGATGAAGACATTTGAGAAGATTCCGCATGTGACAAGTGCTTATCCGGATCTGAACCTGAATGTGATTATGCGTCAGGGTGTCTACGAGGGAAATGTGCAGCTGCATGGGATCCCCTTGGGAGCAATGAAGAATATCAAGCTGGGGGAAGGAAGTTTGCCGACTGCCGAAACGAAGGATATGGAGATGGTGGTCGGAAACATGGTCGCGCAGAATTTCAGCAATGCCAAGACAGGAAAAGGTTACTGGGACACCGGGGAGATGCCGGACATCGATTTTATCAACAAACCGATGTTTACGATCTTTGACACGGATGCGTACTATCAGTCCAAGGGAAATTCCAGCGGCGAGGATGGCAGCCAGAAAGTAGCGGCGCCAAAGAAATATATGATGAAAACGGCTGGAATGGTAGCGGGTGGACCGGAAGACTGGAGTGATTACAGCTACGGCGTCTACGTGGATCTGAATAAGCTCAAGACACAGCTGAAACAGATATTTAAGAAAAAGCCGATTCCGGGACAGCCGACCAATAAAAAAGGAAAACCGTACAATTATTTTGTCTATGAGGAAGCGACGGTCAATGTGGACGATATGGATCATGTAATAGAGGTTCAGAAAGCCATCAGCAACATGGGCTATGAGGCAAACAGCCAGATGGAATGGCTGGAACAGTCCAAACAGCAGTCCAACATGATCCAGGCAGCCCTCGGCGGCATCGGCGCCGTTTCCCTGCTGGTAGCTGCGATCGGCATTGCCAACACGATGATGATGTCCATCTATGAGCGGACGAAAGAGATTGGCGTGCTGAAAGTGCTGGGATGTTCCCTTGCAACCATCCGAAATATGTTTCTGATTGAGGCAGGTTTTATCGGTTTCATGGGAGGACTCATCGGACTGGCGCTGAGTTTTATGGTTTCCGTGCTGATTAACCAGTTTCTGGCAGCGACTTTTTTATATGGAATGGATGGAAAACTGTCCGTGATCCCGATCTGGCTGGCAGTTCCATCGGTAGGATTTGCCATCATCATCGGCATGGTAGCCGGATTCTTCCCGGCGATGCGCGCAATGAAGCTGAGTCCGTTGGCGGCGATACGGAATGAGTAGGGGGAAATCAGATACAACAGTAAGTGTAAAAAAGATTCTGAAAGTACATATTAATAATTGGGAGGAAGTTAGCTCCGGAAATGACAGAAAAAGTTGTTTCCGGAGCTTTTTTAAGTCTGTAGAGAGATAAGCGTTATGTATAAAAATGCATAAAATAATCAATATATAAAGTTCTGGAAAGCTGTTTAAAAAGAAAAATTTCGCAGAATACCCTGTTCTGCGAAAATATCAGCGCAGTTTGAGAAAATAAATTGTTATTCTTTCTGAAAATAAAGGTTTTTTATTTGATATTGATTTAGAATTTGATGAATTTTTAATCAGAAACTTCTATCTTAATAATTTCCTAATAGATTCTTGGCAGAAACTTCTATTGAATTCGCAAAAAAAGCATAGTATAATGTACAGAGATTTCGCAGAACAGGGTATTCTGCGAAAATGGAAGAACTGAGAGGAAGAGACCCGGTATGTGGTACGTAGTGCAGACAACTGTGGGAAGCGAAAAACAGATAGCGGAGAAATTAAACCGGGTTTATTCGGAACATGCGGACCCTCCCTGCTTTGTGTTGCTCAAAGAGCGAACTTGGAGGCGGGAAGGTATTTATCAGATTGGCGTGGAACCGATGTTTCCGGGATATATTTTTGTGGACACAGAAGACCCACAGCGTTTGGAAGAGAATGTTCATAGGTTGGCAGGAAAAGCCCAATTGCTGATGGGCGGGCAAGCGCTTGCAATAGAATCATCGGAGGAAATACTTTTTAAGGAATTGCTTCGAGGAGATTCGCAGCATACAGTGAGACGATTTCTGGTACAGGCAAACGAGGCTGGAGAGATTGTGTCGGCGGAAGGAATTTTAGGAGAGCTGCTGGGGCAGATTGTGCGAAAGCGATTCCGCAAGCGTGTTGTGACACTGGAAATCCCATTTTTGGGAAAAACGCATCAGGTAGAATTATCGATTCGGGTCAAGGACGATCGGGAAAAAACAATGAAAGAGGAAACAATTTGAGACAATACGAACCATTCAAGAGACTGTTCCGAATAGGAAGTGCGGCTATCCTGATGGGAGTGATCACGGGCGTATATGGATGCGTCTGGAACGGTTATTTCAATAAATTGATCGAATTTCCTTTCTGGAGAAGAGGAAACTGGTTGATGATTGCCCTGTATGCAGGACTGCTATTTTTCTTCTTGATGACATACGGAGGATTTCGAATCGGATATCTGAAAAAAGGAAATCTGCTCTGTTCTCAGATTCTTTCGATCGGTCTTTTGAATGTGATTACTTACATACAAATATCGCTGTTGGATAAAAAATTTCATGATCCGAAGATTTTGATTGCCATGACACTGGTGCAGCTTTTGATAGCGATCATATGGACATTCTTATTTCAGAAGCTATACCGCTGTTTATTTCCGCCCAGAACGATGCTGCTGGTTTGCGGCGATCGTCCGGCGTTTCATCTGATGGAGAAGATTCACTCGCGGGAGGACAAATACTATCTGGCGAAGGCGATTCATATCCAGGCGGGAATGGAAGCGATCATCCGGGAAGCACAGGATTTTGATGCTTTGATTATCGGAGATATTCCGGCAAAAGAACGCAATGCACTGCTGAAAAAATGTTTTGAACGCGATATACGAACCTATACCGTTCCAAAACTTTCAGATATTCTGATTCGGACATCCGAAGAATTGGATATTTTTGATAGTCCGCTTCTTTTATCCAGAAATGAGGATATGTCCGGTATGCAGCGCTTTTTGAAGCGGATGCTGGATGTGATTTGTTCCGGAGTGGGACTGGTTGTATTATCACCATTTTTCCTGTTGGTGGCATTGTCAATTTATCTGACGGATCGCGGACCTGTTTTTTATAAACAGACACGGCTGACAAAAGGTGGGAAAGAATTTCAGATTTGCAAATTTCGAACCATGATTCAGAACGCGGAAGAAAAGAGCGGAGCAAGACTGGCATCGGAACATGACGACCGCATCCTCCCAGTAGGACATTTCCTGCGCAGAACCCGTTTGGATGAACTGCCGCAGCTTTTAAACATCTGGAAAGGCGAGATGAGTCTGGTCGGTCCGCGCCCGGAACGTCCGGAACTGGCAGCAGAGATTGAAAAGGAAATACCGGAATTTTGCTATCGGCTGAAGATGAAGGCGGGGTTGACGGGGTATGCACAGATATATGGAAAGTACAATACGACGCCATATGATAAGCTCAAACTTGACTTGACATACATACGAAATTATTCGTTTCTGCTGGATTTAAAACTAATTCTAATGACTCCTAAAATTATGATGTTAAAGGAAAGTACAGAAGGAATTCAGGAAAATGGGAAATGAAAAGATATGTGAAAATGAATCAGAAGAAATCACAGTATCGGTTGTTATGCCTGTTTATAACGGAGAAAAATATCTGAATCAGGCAATAGAATCGGTTCTGTTGCAAAGAAAAGAAATAAGCAGCATAGAGCTTTTGATTGTAGATGATGCTTCAACAGATTCTACACCTGAAATCATAAAAAAATACCAAAAAGAAAATCCAGAGATTCGCTATCTAAGAAATAAAACCAATATGGGAGCGGCAAGGAGCAGAAACTATGGAGTAGAAGAAGCAAAAGGAAGATGGATTGCTTTTTTGGATGCAGATGATTGGTGGGAAGAAGGAAAATTAATAAAACAGCTGGAAATGCTGAAAAAAAAGAAAGCTTCTCTCTGCACAACGGCTAGAGAACTGGTAAATGAGGAAGGAGATTCTTTAAGGTGCATTATACCGGTAAAAGAAGAGATAAGCTATAAAATGATGCTTCGGCAAAACTGGATTAATTGTTCGTCTGTTCTTGTGTTGAGACATATTATGCGAGAGTTTCCAATGCTGCATGAAGATGCACATGAAGATTATATTACCTGGATGAAAATCATACAAACATATGGAAGTGCCTGCGGAGTAAATGAGGTACTTTTAAAATATCGTTTGACAGGAAAAGGAAAATCTGGAAGTAAATGGAAGTCTGCTCAGATGACATGGAGCTCATACCGGTATCTTGGATTTGGAATAATAAAAAGTTTGTATTGTTTTTCTAGCTATATGCTGCACGGAATCTGGAAATATAGAGCGATTGAACTCAATAGAAGGGTGTGAAAAAGATAGAAGAAAAATTACAAATATTAGTATCAACAATGAATCAGGATGATAAATCTTTAATAAAACGTATGAACATACATAGTGATGCAATCATCATCAATCAGACAGATTCATTTTCAAAAGAGACATGGAATGAAAATGGAAATAACTTTGAATGGTATAACCTGGAAGAGAGAGGGGTGGGATTAAGCAGAAATAATGCATTATTAAGGGCTACGGGAAATATCCTTCTATTTGCAGATGATGATGTGAGATATATAGATAATTATGAAAAAATAATTCAAACTGAATTTGAAAAAAGAAAAGATGCGGAACTGATTTTGTTTAATGTGGAGAGTACAAACAAAAACAGACCAGAGTATATAGATCAAAAATTTCATAAAGTACATTTTTACAATTATCTTCGGTATGGAACGTTTCGAATTGCAGTCAAAAAAAATAGTATCAGAAAGCATAATATTTCATTTTCTCTTTTGTTTGGAGGCGGAAGTAAGTATAGTTCAGGCGAAGATTCGTTATTTTTAACAGAGTGCTTAAAGAAAAACATGAAAATATATGCATCGGAACAACAAATAGGATATGTCGATCATCGGGAATCTACATGGTTTAAAAATTATGACGAAAAGTATTTTTATGATAAAGGAGCGTTGTTTTCAGCAATTTCAAGGAGATTTTCAATGGCTTTGTGTCTGCAATATTGTATACGTCATAAAGAAGTTTGCAAAGAATTAGGGTTAAAGCAGGCATATAAAAGTATGTTAAAGGGGCTGCGTGAATATGAAAGGTGGTAAAGAAAAAGAGATAAAAGATTGTCATAAAACGGTGAAACTGAAAGAAATAAGAAATTATATATTATTAAAATGCTGGTATCCAGCAATATACAGATTCGGAAAGAAAAGAGTATTTGATAAAAAAAGAATTATTATTATTGAAAATTTTGGAAAAAAGCTTAGTGTGAATTTCCAGCCTTTATTTGAGAAATTGAAAAAAAGACCGGATCTAAAAGTAAAAATCATATATTTGGAAAAAGAAAGAGGAACAAAAATAGGGTATTTATGGAGATGCACGAAGCTTGTATGGGATTCGGCATCCGCAGGGTATATTTTTTTGGCGGATGCGTTAAATGTTTTTTCGTGTGTGTCGATACGTTCAGATAGTGTTTATACACAGTTGTGGCATGGATGCGGAGCATTTAAAAAATTTGGAAATGCATTATCAAAAGGAAAAAAGGAAACATATTCAAATTATAATTACAATACATGGATGACTGTAAGTAGTCCGGAAGTGAGATGGGCTTATAAAGAAGCATGCGGGCTTCCAGAGGAAGCAATTATTGCCACTGGCATTAGTAGAACCGATCGTTTTTTTGACAGGGAATTTCATAAAAGAGCAAAGAAAAAAATCAGGAAATATATTTTGTTTAATACCAATCGAAAGATTATTTTATATGCTCCTACATTCCGAGGCGATGCATTAGATGCACAAATGCCACGGATTTTGTCATTAATTCGTTTGAAAGCTGCATTGGAAAAACAGTATGTTATTGTCTTTAAGCAGCATCCGCATATAAAAGAGCATATAAAGATACCGAAGGAATGCGCTGATTTTGTGTTTGATGTAAGTGAAAAGATGGAAATAGATGAACTTATGTGCGTTGCCGATTTATGTATTACGGATTATTCCTCATTGATTTTTGAATATTCGATTTTTGAACGCCCGATTCTTTTTTATGCCTATGACCTAAAGGAATACTGTAAAGAACAAGGCTTTTTTTATGAGTTTGAATCATTTGTTCCTGGATATATATGTAAAACGGAAGAAGATATAATTTATCAAATTGAACATACAACAGATTATGATTTGAAAAAAATGAGAGAATTTCGAAAGAAATTTATGTCATCTTGTGACGGACATGCGACAGAAAGAATTTTGAAATTAGTTTTTGGAGAAAGCTGGTGATCAGATGTTAATGAAAAGATTTATAAGAGATATAAAAAAATATTTTGGCTTTTCAGTGGTTTCAGCGAAAGCACAGTTAAAGTCAGAAGTGGCAAATTCATACTTAAATTGGCTTTGGTGGATATTAGATCCCATTTGTTTTATGCTCATATATACATTTATTTTTGGTTATGTTTTTAAGGCAAAAGAGCCATATTTCCCGATTTTTATTTTTATTGGATTATCCATGTGGGATTTTTTTAATCGAATGATTAATCAAAGTGTACGGATTGTAAAAACAAATAAGCCAATTGTTTCTAAAGTGTATCTTCCGAAATATATATTGGTATTGACAAAGGTATGGGTAAATTCTTTTAAAATGATGATTTCCTTTGCGATCGTTATCTTAATGATGATTTTTTGGAGGGTACCCTTTACCTATAAGATTATTTATACGATTCCAACGCTGCTTTTATTATTGCTTTTTACGTTTGCGTGCTCACTATGGCTGCTTCATTACGGAGTCTTTGTTGAAGACCTTTCGAATGTAATAACGATCGTATTGAGAATGTTATTTTATTTGACAGGTATTTTCTATAATGTCGCTACAAGAATTCCGGCACCCTATGGAGAGCTTTTGACTCGCTATAATCCTATGGCGTTTTTTCTGGAGTGCATGAGAAATTCACTGCTTTATGGAAAAATTCCGCATCGAAAATTAATGCTGGCATGGTTTGTAGTTAGCATTATTTTGGCAGGAACCGGAATTCGAAAGATTTATAAAAATGAAAATAGTTATGTAAAGGTGATTTAAATGAAAGAAAATGCAATTGAAATAAAAAATTTATGCATCAGTTATCGCGGACTGAAATCCTATTCAATAAAAAAAAGCTTATTGCATTTTCATAGAAATAAAGTAGATGAATTTCAGGCAATCCGCAATGTGTCGTTTAATGTTCCCAAGGGAAATATTTTAGGAATTGTAGGAAAAAACGGCAGCGGAAAGTCAACGATGTTAAATGCAATTGCAGGTATATTTGCTCCAGACAGCGGAACAATTGATTTGAAAGGAAACAGCGTTTCGCTGCTGTCGATTGGGGTGGGATTTCAGAGAGAATTGACGGGACGTGAAAATATTATTTTGTCGGGAATGCTTTTGGGATTTTCTGAAAAAGCAGTCCGGGAGCGAATGGAAGAAATTATAGAATTTTCGGAACTTGGAAAATTTATTGATGCGCCTGTCAGAACGTATTCCAGCGGTATGTATTCAAAGCTGGCATTTTCTATTACGGCGATTTTAGAGACGGACATTATGTTGATTGATGAAGTGCTCAGTGTAGGAGATGCCCGATTTAAGAAAAAAAGTTATAACAAAATGAAGCAGCTGATCTCGGATGAAAATAGGACGGTTGTTATGGTGTCGCATGATACAAAGACGCTGGATGGATTGTGTGATGAGATACTGTGGCTCCATGACGGCGAAATAAAGATGTACGGGAATACAAAAGAAGTTCTGGAGAAATACGAAGAATTTATGAGTTAAAGATGGAGAGGGTATATAGAAAATGAATACAGCAATTATTTTAGCAGGCGGTACAGGACAAAGAATGCATCAGGAGATACCGAAGCAATTTATCAATGTCAACGATAAACCGTTGATTATCTATACGCTAGAGGCATTTCAAAAGCATCCACAGATTGACAGCATTCTGGTTGTATGTATCGATGGATGGCATGATATTTTGAAAGCGTATGCCAGACAGAATCATATAACAAAATTAAAGTGGGTGATAAGCGGAGGAAGTACCGGGCAGGAATCGATCCGAAACGGTGTGTTTGCGCTTGAAAATGAATGCAAAGAGGATGATATCGTGGTAATTCACGATGGGATCCGGCCATTAGTTGATGAAAATGTTTTGTCCGATGTGATTGTAAAATGTGGGATTTATGGAAATGCAGTAACTTCCCTTCCGTATAATGAACAGATCTTTGTAAAAAAAGATGAAGAAACAACGGAACAGTATATTCCGAGGGAAACATTGAGACGAGTTTCGACACCGCAGGCATACAAATATGGAACATTGCTTTGGGCGTATAAAAAAGCATTTAAAGAGAAAATAGGTATCTATGGTTCTTCTTATACGAATACAATGATGACAGATTTGGGAGAAACACTTCATTTTGCTGCGGGTTCTGATAAAAATATCAAGATTACGACACAGGATGATTTGGAGTTATTTAAGGCATTACTAATGTTAAAAGAACATTAATGTAAAGGGAGTTTTCAGATGAGAGATAAGAAAATTTGGATTTTCAATGCGGGGAATGCGTTTGATGGGAATCCCAAATGGCTTTTCATGTATATTGTGAATTATAGGAAAGATATTACTCCATACTGGTTTTGCTATACGGAAGAAACGAGAAATTATATTCGTAAACTGGGATATCAGGCTTTTCTGTTTAAATCCAAAATGGCTGAAAAAATTGGTTCACAGGCAGGAGTTTATGTTGTGAACCAAAAGAAGGAAGTTTTTCAGGATTATCTTAAAGGAATCACAGTATTAAATTTATGGCATGGAGTAGGATGCAAAACAGTTGAAAAGGGTGTTACATATGGATTTTTGAATGAACGTATAATCAAAAAACATATTATCAATATGGATTGTTATCAAAATTATCAATTGTTTTTAGTGACTTCTCCACTTATGGAAAAACATTTTATTAAGCAGTGTGATCTAGCTGAAGACAAGATTATTCGAGCCGGATATCCGTGTTGTTTTTATCCGGGAAAAATTAAGACATATGATCATGATATCTTGAAACAAAAAAAGCTGCCAGAGGATACGAAGATAGCTGTTTACGCACCGACTTACAGAGATGCTTCTGCTACTAATTTTTTCTCACAGGCGATTCCGGATATGGAAAAGTTAGTGGACGTATTGGAGAAAAATAATTTCCTGCTGATCTTTAAAATGCATCCATTGATGGCGAATGATTTCCAATACCAAAATATAAAAAAAATATATACAAATTGTCCGAGAGTGCTGTTTTGGGACAATGCAAATGATTTTTATGAAATATTTGATCGGATTGACCTTGCAATTGTCGATTATTCTTCTATTTTCTATGATATGCTGGCAAGCGGAGTCAAACATTTTGCCCGATATATATTTGACTATGGTCAGGAAAATACGTTAAGAGATTTTGCATTGGATTACATGGAAAATACGTGCGGAAAGATCTGTACTAATTTTCAGGAATTTTTAGAAGTGTTTTCAAAAGCAGATGAGGATGAATCGGAAGAAATTGCACGTATCTATAAAAAATTCTGGGAATATGCAGATGAGCATTCTCTGGAGAAAATAGTAGATGCAGCACTTTTGTTTGAACCGGATGAAAGTAAGAAATTGCCTACTTTATATAGTTTTGATATTTTTGATACATTGATTGGCAGAAGTACGCTGCTTCCAATCGGTGTTTTTTATCATGTTCAAGATAAGATGAGAGAATCAAAATTAGAATATCCTAAATATATCAAGGAAAATTTCTATAAAATTCGTCCATGGGCGGAATCAAATGTGCGTGAATACTATAGAAAAAGCATAGTTCTGCGGAAGGATAGAAGAACTGAAATTACATTTGATTTGATTTATGAGAGAATCAAAGAACTATATAGCTTAACAGATGAGCAGACAGAGCAGTTAAAGAAATGGGAATTGGAATGCGAGTATGAGACATCTATACCATATCCGGAGAAAATTCAGCAGGTTAAAGACTTGATCGAACAAGGGGAAACGGTTGTTTTAATCAGCGATATGTATTTACCAAAAGAATTTATAAAAAAGCTGTTATGCAAGGCGGAGCCAATTTTGGGGGAACTCCCACTGTTCCTTTCAAGTGATTATGGAACACAGAAGACAACAAAAGAATTGTTTTTTGATGTATATCATGCCGTAGAGTATCGGTTTGGTAAATGGATTCATTATGGAGATAATAAAAATGCAGATGGGAAAGTGCCAGCCTCAATTGGAATTGAATCTGTAAACCATGAAATCCCGGCGTTTGATTTTTATGAAAAAAATTTGACTCAATTTATAGCAACGTATGATTCTTATCAGATAGCGGCTTTGTTTGCAAGGTTTCGCCAGGAAGAACATCGTATGGAAGAGGTATATGCATATTCGTATGTGTCCTTATATTGGGTTCCGTATGTGAATTGGGCGATTAGGCATGCGCTTGAGAAGAAAATAGATTGTCTGTATTTTATTTCTCGCGATGGATATCATTTAAAACGAATTGCCGATGCGATTATAAAAGAGAAAAAACTTTCTATTAAAACGAAATATATATATGGTTCAAGAAAAGCTTGGAGAATTCCTTCTCAAATCTATGAAATAGATGAAGAATTTTTCGGTGAATTTGGAAATTTTGTTGATATAGAAGAGTATGATAAATTGTTGGAAGCGGCTAGCATGACTTCAGAAACATTTGAGAGTATGTTTCCTGAATTGGCTTATTTAAAAGAAAAGAAAATAATTACACGTCCAGAACTCAAAAAAATTAGAGAGGCTTTTTCTGTATCCGAAAAATATGAGCAGTATCTTCTTCAGACGGCTGCAGAACAGAGAAAAATTGTTCTGGAATATTTGAATCAGGAAATTGATTTTTCGGAAAAATATGCATTTGTGGAATTCTGGGGACGAGGATATACGCAGAATTGTTTAGCACGTTTACTCTGGAAAGCTGCTGGATATAAACACGATAACATATTTTATTATGCAAGAAGTATCTATCCATCGAATGGACATCTAATCCGTTATAATTTTACGGGGAATACATATTCACAAATATTTATAGAATCAATTTTTGCTAATCTGCCATATCGCAGTGTTAGTTCTTATGAGAGAAAGAATGGAAAAGTGGAACCTGTATTAAATCCTTGCGATAATAATCAAAGTCTTCATAATGCGCTTGAAAGATACCTTCCTGAATTTGCAACTGATTTTTGCAGGATGATATTCGAAAATGAAGAATCAATAGGAAGAAGTCTTTTTGATTTTGGAATATCATTTTTCCATAATAATAAGAGTCAGGATATCTTTCTCCAAATGACAGCTTCTTTATATGACTCAGTGGCTCTTTATGGAAAGACAAGAGAATATGCTCCACCAATCACGATGCTAGCAATTATTAAATGGGCGAGAGGCGGACATTTTGGAACAAAGGATTTCAATCTGTCTCTGGCCAGATCGGCATGGTCCTATCGTTTTGTGTGGCGATGTTATCGAAAATGGATTCACGGCACAAAATATGCTGAAAAAATAAAAAAATTGCGGGAGAGGAGATAAAGTATGTATTATTCACATCCATTGTATGTAGAAGATATAAAGAAAATTTCAGATTATACCTTTCCGTGGGAAAAACTGGAGAATAAGAAAATTTTGATTACCGGTGCTAGCGGAATGATAGGAACGGTGTTAGTAGATGTGTTGATGGAACATAATCGTACATATGATTCTAAGATCCATGTGTTTGCAATGGGACGTTCTGAGCAGAGAGCACGTGAACGTTTTAAAAATTATATGGAGGATCTGAACTTTTCCTTTATTCAGGGTGATATTAATAATTCGCTGCAGCTGGATACAAAAATGGATTATCTGTTTCACTGTGCCAGCAATACGCACCCGAGAAGCTATGCAGAAGATCCGATTGGGACGATTATGACGAATGTGGCGGGAACAGAAAATGTATTAAAAATGGCAGTGTATTCAAAGGCTGAGAGAGTTGTTTTTCTCTCTTCGGTCGAAATTTACGGCGAAAATCGTGGAGATGTAGAACGGTTTTCAGAAGAGTATTGCGGTTATATTGACTGCAATACTCTTCGAGCCGGATATCCGGAGGGAAAAAGAACGGGTGAAGCGCTGTGCCAGGCGTATAGACAGAAATATGGACTGGATGTTGTGATTCCGAGAGTATGTCGAGTCTTTGGTCCGACGATGCTTCAAAGTGACAGCAAAGCATTGGCTCAGTTCATAAAGAAAGCAGTAAACAGAGAAGATATTGTTTTAAAGAGTGAAGGAAATCAATATTTTTCTTATTGCTATGTTACGGATGTAGTGTCTGCATTGCTTTATATTCTGTTTTATGGAAAAGACGGGGAAGCTTATAATATTGCGGATGAGAAATATGATATTCGACTGAAAGAACTGGCAGGTATTTTAGCAGACTATGCTGGCAGAAAAGTTGTGTTTGAACTGCCGGATGAAATAGAGCGGAAAGGGTATTCAAAAGCATCGGATGCGCGGCTTGATGCGAAAAAGTTGAATCAGTTAGGTTGGAAGTCAAAGAATGAAATGAAAGAACAGCTTGAAAAAACAATCGAAATAATAAGGTCGAAGACGGAATGAGAATGAAATATGTGGAGGAGCTAAAGTGATTGCTATAGATAGGTATAAAAAGAGTTTAAGCTGTATCATGGCTGTATTTACAATGATGAGTCTCCGAATGAATCTGTTGAAGATGGATTACAAGGGAAATCCATTGAAACGGTATTTGGATGCACTATCAGGTTTTTCACTAGATCAGCTTATTCTCTTTGCGGGAATGATATGTTTATTTTATTATATGTTAAAAGAAATTCAGAGGTATAGACCTGAAAATAAGGCAGAGTTCAGAAAAGATTGCTGCTGTGCAGGTTTATTGGGATTTTTTTTGCAATATGCATGATTGTAGGTAATGCGATTGAGGTAAACGGAGAATTAAGTGCCCTGTACATGGGAAAACTTCAGATCTTTAAAAGTATAACGGTTCTTATCGGTTATACATGCCTTTTTTCAAGCGTGATAATCTATTTATTTTATAAATGGGACCATCTTACATTATGTCAAAATTCGAATGATGAAAAGATAGTCTCAAAAACTTTCGGGGGGAGGTATCTCTCGTTCCTTGAGAATCATACATTTCTGTGTTCGTTTTTGACGATAGTAGTTTTATATATTCCTTATATTGTGTGTTCATATCCGGCAATTTTGCAGGGAGATGCACAAGATTTTATTTTGCAGGGATATAATTTGCCTAGTCTTCAGTCAGAACGATTGGTATTGTTAAATAAAAATGTATACTTAAATGCGCATCATCCCGTGGCATATACAATGCTTGTGCATATCTGTATGATAATTGGAAAGTTTTTGTTTAAGTCGTGGAATGCGGGATTGTTTTTGGTTTCGTTAATTCAATTTGTATTTGCTGCAAGTGTTATTTCGTATTTTGTGAAATTTCTTAGAGAACTTCGTGTTAATATAAAAATATGTTTCGTGAGTCTAATTTACTATTGTATTTCTCCGAGAATGGTATCATATATGTTTTTATTTTCAAAAGATGTTTTTTACGCATATATGATGCTGTTCCTCATTGTTTTGTTAGCTAAAATAATGATTTGGAAAAGTCTTTTTACTAGTAATAGAGAAAAGTGTAATAAAAATATATTGTTGATTTATTTGGCATTGATATTTCTTTGCGGTGGCTTCATTGTTTTCTTTCGAAATGAAGCAAAATATATTGTTGGAATCTGGTTTGTTTTCCTTATTGCTCATTTTAAAGAATATAGAAAAGAACTGGGGATTGGGTTGGCGTTAATCTTATTCTTGCTTTTTTCTATAAATCATATTATTTTTCCGTATTTAAAAATTACACCAGGAAGTACAAAAGAGATGCTTTCGGTTCCGTTTCAGCAAACAGCACGTTACATAAAAGAATATTCGGATGAGGTGACGGAGAAAGAAAAAGAGGTAATTGATCGCGTCTTAAATTATGATACATTATCGGAACGTTATGAGGCCGACCGTTCTGATAAAGTCAAAGATGGCTGGAATAAATATACATCTAAAGTAGAATTAAAAGAATATTTTTCTGTATGGTATCAGATGCTGAAGAAACATCCTTTAGTTTATGCAGAAGCCACTCTAAACAATTACTATTATTATCTATATCCTGGTAAAAGATTGGCCACAAATTATTCATATAGTTGGTCGGAAAAATGCATGGATAGTGTGAATAAACGTGGAAATCAATTAAATATGGATGTTCATTATCCAGTTAAGCTGAAATGCTTAAGAAATTGTTATGAAGCGTTGCGAGAAGGAATATTTAATCTTCCAGTGCTAGGAGTATTTAAGTGTGTTGCCTTATATATCTGGCTGCTATTAATATTTGCATTTTATTTATTCAGAAGACAAAAGATAGATATTTTATGTTGGGGGATTATCCCATTATTGGCTTCGGTAGGTATTGCATTTTTGGGACCGTGCAATGGATATTACTTTAGATATGTTTATATGATTACGGTTGCATTGCCGGCGGTATTGTTGCTTGGATTGATTGATAAGAAATATCGTTGGATAAAAATGAATAATGCAGGAACACAGATTTTGAATGATAAGTGAAAGGAATATACATAAAATGGATAAGATAGCAGTACTGATTCCATGCTACAACGAGGAAAAAACAATTGAAAAAGTCGTGAAAGATTGGAAAACTGAACTTCCAGAAGCGGTTATTTATGTGTACGACAACAATTCAAATGATAAGACAGCCGAACTGGCTCAAAATGCGGGCGCAATCGTCCGTCATGAATACGCACAGGGGAAAGGAAATGTAATCCGGCGTATGTTTCGGGAGATTGATGCGGAGTGCTATATCATGGTAGATGGAGACGACACGTATCCTGCTGAATACGGAAGAAAGATGGCGAATCTGGTTCTTGAAAAAAATGCTGATATGGTAGTGGGGGACAGGCTTTCATCTACTTATTTTAATGAGAACAAAAGACCGTTCCATAATTTTGGAAATACGCTGGTGAGAGCTAGCGTAAATCGCTTGTTTCATACTGATATCCGGGATATTATGACGGGTTATCGGGCTTTTAGTTTTCTTTTTGTTAAAAGCTTTCCTGTGCTATCGAAGGGATTTGAGATAGAAACGGAGATGACCATTCATGCAGTTGAAAAAAATATGCGGATTGAGAATGTAGTTATCGAATATCGAGACAGACCGTCTGGCAGTGAATCAAAATTAAATACATATTCAGATGGATTTAAGGTCTTGAAGACGATAGGACGTCTCTATAAGAATTATCGTCCGTTTGGATTTTTTGGTCGGATATCGACTGTTTTGATGCTGGTTTCAATGGGACTGCTTATTCCGGAGATCCTACATGATATACAGGTGGGAAAGGTTAAACATCCGTTTATATTTGTTTCATCGGGAATTTTGATTTTTACTTCGATTGTATCATTCTTTTCGGGAGCAGTTTTATCAACTTTGGTTGAGAAAGAACGGCAGGCGTATGAATTTCGGCTGCAGATGATTGAAAAGATGAAAAGTGAATTAGAATGATTTTTTGTGAACGATTAAAGTTGTTTGAGCATCCCTAACCATTCCACCTTTATTTTTACAAAGAAATATGAGATAATAAAAACCAGAAAATAGCACGGGAGGCTCGCTTATGAATGAATTAAAACTTCCGGTAGGGATTGATGGTTTTGAAAAGATCCGTCGAAATGGCTTTTATTATATCGATAAAACAGAATTGATTGAACAATTGTTTTTAAATTGGGGAGAAGTGAATCTGTTTACACGTCCGCGTCGCTTTGGTAAGACCCTTAATATGAGTATGCTGAAGTGCTTTTTTGAGATTGGAACGGATTCATCGCTCTTCGATGGACTCTATATTTCGGAGAAGCAGACATTATGTGAGCAGCATCTGGGAAAATATCCGGTTATCTTTCTCTCCTTAAAGGGAGTAGAGGGCTTGAACTTTTCAGAGGCAAAGCGAAGATGCATTCAGCTGATAAGAAGAGAAGCGGAACGGTTTTATTATCTAAAGGACAGCGAAAGACTTCTTGATTTGGATAAAAAAAAGTATCATCAGCTTCTTGACATGAAGGATCAGCCTGAAGACGTGGATATTGTCATTTCTTCCATAAAAACATTGTCCGATCTATTATATAAACATTATGGTAAAAAGACGGTCATTCTGATTGATGAGTACGATGTACCACTGGATAAAGCATTTCAGCATGGTTATTACAAGGAAATGATCTATTTTACCCGTGGACTGCTTGGAGAAGCATTAAAGACAAACGATTCGCTTAACTTCGCAGTGTTGACGGGCTGCCTTCGTGTCTCGAAAGAAAGCATCTTCACCGGACTCAACAATTTTAAGATCCTATCGATCACAGATACACGATTTGATGAGCAATTTGGCTTTACTGATACAGAGGTTCGAAAGCTGCTTTCAGACTATCATCTGGAAGATAGGTTTGCGGAAGTAAAAGAATGGTATGATGGATATCGCTTCGGAAAAGCCGACGTATACTGCCCGTGGGATGTTGTAAACTTTGTGGATCGTGTAAAGGATGATCCGGAAGCAAGACCAGAAGCGTATTGGATCAATACGAGCGGAAACGATCTGGTAAAGCGTTTTATTGATAAGGCAAATAAGACAACGAAAAATGAAATAGAACGTTTGATTAACGGCGAAGCGATTGAAAAAGAGCTTCGTCTGGATCTTACCTATGAGGAGATTGATCAGAGCATCGAAAATCTTTGGAGCGTACTTTTTACGACCGGATATCTGACACAGACCGGAAGGACGGAGAAGGGCGCTTACCGCTTGATTATTCCGAATCGGGAGGTGCGCGAGGTCTTTCGGCTTCAGATAAACGAGTGGTTTAAGAAATCGATCTTCACTAACACAGAACGCCTGACTGCATTCTGGAAAGCCTTTGAAGGAGGGGATACTGAAGGAATAGAGCAATATTTAAATCGGGTGCTCAGTAATTCCATCAGCGTTTTTGATACAAAGGCAAGGAAGGAAGAAAAGGAAAGCTCCTATCATAACCTTCTTGTCGGGATTCTTACAGGGAACGCAGACTGGCTTGTAAAATCAAATGTCGAAGCCGGAGATGGCTTTGCGGATATCATTGTAGAGACCGATAATCCGGATGCTGGAATTGTTGCAGAATTAAAATACACAAAAAACTTTGATGAGATGAGGATAGCGTGCAGGAAAGCAATGAATCAGATCCGAGATCGCCGTTATCAGGAATATCTCCTGAATGATGACCGGAGGGACATACGGTTATATGGAATTGCCTTTTGCAAAAAAAGATGCTGTGTGATCAGCGAAAAACTTGAAAAATAGGTTACGTTTACGGGTAGGTACTTTTGAAACCGAAAGTGCCGTAAGAAAACGTGGTGGCAGCAGGAATTTGCCGTATTTAAATGCGAAGCTACGGCAAATTCCGTTACTGGGCACGTATGCGTGAACAGTAATAAAAATAGGCAGATGCCAGTTTTCCTCCTTGCAAATCCCCCCAACTTGTTATATACTTAAATATACTATGTTATTATAGTAATGAAAGAACGAAAAAAGGAAGGAATTACCGATGACACTGTTAGAAAATTGGCGCAATCTGGCATATGGTGACGGGCTGGATGATAAAAAGAAAGAGGAACTCTGGTCTGGATATTTTACGATTGAGAAAGGCATTTACGAGCAGATTCTTACAAACCCGACTGAGGTTATAGAAGGTACCGTTAAGGAACTGGCTGAGAAGTATGATACCGAAGTTATGATCATGACCGGTTTCCTGGATGGAATCAATGAGAGCTTAAAGGGCTATGAGAACCCGATCGAGACCATGGATGAGGATACCAAGGTTAAGATCGAGATCGACCCGGAGAAGTTATATTACAACATGGTAGAGGCAAAGGCTACCTGGCTGTATGAGCTTCCGCAGTGGGATGCAATCCTGACTGAGGAGAGAAGAACAGAGCTGTACCGCGAGCAGAAGGCATCTGGCACAGTCCGCAATACACATAAGATTTACCCGAACGATCCGTGTCCATGCGGAAGCGGTAAGAAATACAAGAAGTGCTGCGGAAAGAATAAATAAGAGATTTATGAATCAGAGAAGCACATCCGGAACACAGAGTGAACCGGATGTGCTTTTTTCTATGGAAATATAGGACGTGCTTTTGTATAATAGATATAGAGAAAAGACAGCAGACGAATGATGGCAGGAGGCATGATAAAAGAATGGCAGGTACAAAGCAGTGGAGGGCGGCAGATGGGAGACTGCAGCCGGGATTTCAGACAGCAGGTTTTACATTGAAACAGGTGGGAAAACTGCAGGCGCTGGGAGCGCAGACACTGTATTTTGAACATGAGAAAAGCGGGGCGTCCCTGTTTTATATCAGAAATAAAGATACAAACCGGGGATTCTCGATTTCCTATCGGACACCGCATCTGGATGAGACGGACACGAATCATGTGTTTGAGCATTCGGTACTTGCTTCCTCTGATAAATATCCGAGTAAGGATATTTTTTTTGATCTTTGCAGCAAGACATACCACACATTTGTAAATGCATTTACCTATATACCATTTACGGCATATCCGGTGTGCAGCCAGAGCGAGGAACAGCTGCTTAAGATGGCAGATGTGTATTTAAGCTGCATGAAAGCGCCGGGAATCCGGCGGGAACGCCGCTTTTTTGACCGTGAAGCGGTCCGCTATGAGCTGCGCGACCGCAAAAGCCCGATTACGCTGGCAGGAACGGTGTACAGCGAGGATTTCGGCATGCTGAATGATACAGATAATGAGGCACTGCGGAATGTTTTGCGGGCGCTGTATCCGGGGGAGACGGCGGCAAATGCGAATGGACAGGCGCACCGTTTTTATAAGGATCTGACGTATGAACATACGATGGAGATGTATGATCGATTTTATCGGTTCGATAATGCTCTGATTTTGTTGTATGGGGATCTGGACTGGAAACGGTTTCTGGCATTCCTGGATAAAGAGTATCTGTGTGATGCAAAGAAAAGCTATGGAAAAGAAGACGGATGGAGTTTCCAGTCAGGCAGCGGGCGACAGGAAAAACAGGAAATGCAGAATATAGGGATGAGTGCGTTTTACAGCCCCGAGCCAGATAGTTTGGAAAATGGGGGAGAATCATTCTTCCGTCAGGCAACCGTTCCCAGTCCTGCTTACCGGGGAGACGCATCGGAGAATGCGGCGGTGGTATCGTATGCGATGGATCTGAGCGGCATTTCATGGGAAAAGCTGATCCAGTACAGCATCATTGCGGGAATGATGAATGTGGATGGATCGGTTTTCAGGGAAAAGCTGCGGACGGCGGGCATCCATTGTGATGCGAGCGCATCGGTGATGATGGAGGCAGAAAAGCCATTTTTTGTTTTCGAAATGACAGACAGCAGTCCGAAGGATGCAGAACGGTTCCGGCAGGTGTCGGATGAGACATTGTGCGAGATGCAGGAGCGCGGGATCGACCCGTCAGTGGTGGAGACGGCGCTCAAGGCGCGGGCGATACATGATTATACGGCAGGCGAAGATACGGATGTATTTGCGGATTCGATCGTGCCGGAAGTCAGCCTGAAATGGGCACTGACGGGCGATGCAGATGTGTATGCGGATGAGGCGGCAGCCTATGATTCTCTGGATGCAGGGACGGCACAGGCGGAGATTCGCCGGTTTGCGGCAGAGCTTGGCGCGGCGAAGCGGCGGGTTCTTGTCACGACGGTTCCGACGCCGGGGATGGCAGAGGCGATGGAGCAGGAGCGCGACGCGTATCTGGCGCAGATGAAGGCGGAGATGAGCGAGGCAGAGCTGGATGCGCTGATTGCGAAAACCCTGGATTTTGATGCGTGGAATGCGTCGGAGTGTTCGAATGCGGATTTTATGATCCGGGTCGATGAGCTTCCGCCGCCGGAAGAGACGCCGGAATATCAGATATATGAGATAAATGGGATTTCGGTCTATGAATCGCCGTCGGATCTGGAAGCGATCAGCTATAACCGTTTATACCTGGATTTGAGCGGCGTGCCGGAAGAGGACCGTTTTTACATTCCTTTATATACAATGTTTGTTTCAGAGCTTGAAAATGCCCGGTATGGCAGAATGGAAAAGGAAAATCAGATTGAGCGCTATCTGCATGATTTTTCCATGAATGAGGGATATCCGGAGGTTCGGGCGGGACGAAACAGCCATCCGACGCTGGCGGTCAGCTGGTATGGGATGGCGGAGGATTATGAAGAGAGCCTGTATGTCCTGTTGGAACTCTTATCACATCCACTGTGGAGAGATAAGAATGCGGTTCTTCAGGCACTGGATGAGACGATTCCGTCCTGTGATGAGTCGCGCAGTGATGCGTATTCGCTGGCGGTGCGTCTGGCGGCATCTGGCTATAGCATCAATACGCGGTATCAGGAATATGTCGGCGGACAGGCGTTTTATGAGTTTTTGAAAAAACTGCGCGGGCGACTGGAACAGGAGGATGCAGCGATCTTCCAGCTGGCAGAGAAGATGGAGGAGGTGCGCGACCGCATCCTGCATGGAACAGCGGTGACGATCCTTCATGTTGCACCGAGGGAAAATCTGGAATGGATGCGGAACTGTGCAGGGCGGATTCTGGGAAATCTGCGGGGAGAACAGATGCCAGACCATGAGAATAAAACGGAAAACAGAGGGGAAAATGCTGGGTATACTTTCCCGGTTCCGGCGCGCAGGGAGGCGGTAATTGTGGAGAGCTCCAGCCAGTATACCGTCTTTTCGGCAGAGCTGAGCGCTGTAGATGGATTTTCCGGGCGGATTCTTCCGTATGTAAATGCGCTGGATGACCGGTATTTTGTGCCGCAGCTCCGTTTTCAAGGCGGCGCCTACAGCGCGTCGTTTGCATTTACGCCGACGATGGACCGGATCGTGGCGAGTACATACCGGGATCCGAAGGTCAGTGAGACGATCGAGGCGATCCGGGCGGCAGCGGGTGTATTGGAAAAACTGCAGCTTTCGGAGGCAGATCGGAATGGCTATATTTTAAGCAGTTACGGCAATGCGACGGCGCCGTGCGGATGCCTGGGACGGCGGATGGCAGCGATGCAGTATGCGTACAATGGCCTGGATATTGTACAGATCCGTCGTTGGACAGAGGAGATCCGTAAGACGACCGCAGAGGATCAGAAAGAGGCGGCGCGGATCATCCGGCGGCTTTTGGAAGAAGCGTGGATTGTGACGACTGGAAATCAGACGGCGATCGAGATGGATCGGGACTGCTTTGACCGGATCCGGGATTTCCGCAGTAAAATGGCTGAATAACCAGATCCATATTTATAGGGAGGTAGAGAGAATGCGTACAAAGCGATTGGGAGACATGCTTTTGGAGCTGGGACTGATCACAGAAGGGCAGCTTAAAGAGGCGCTTGACTATCAGGCGAAGGAGAAAGAACGTCTGGGAACAACGCTGATCAAGCATCATTATATCACGGAAGGTCAGCTGATCGATGCGCTTCGCATGCAGCTGGGCATTGACTATATTGATTTGACGCGGGTCGATATCAGCCCGGAACTGTCGCGTTTTGTGCCGAAAAACCTGGCAAAGAAAATGACGATCGTACCGGTGCGTATTTCCAAAGACCAGCTCTATCTGGCAATGGCGGATCCGCTGAACTTCATGGCGATTGAGGAAGCACAGCATACTTCCAAAAAGAAAATTGTGCCGATGATTGCCTCTGAACCGGCGGTGAAGCGTGCGATCAATATTTTGTATGGCAACGAGGGAGCGGCAGAAGCGATGGCGCAGATGCAGGCAGAGACGGCAGCGGCACAAGAGGTGCGTCAGGGGCAGACGGCGGCAAGAGAAGGACAGGAAAATGTGACGCCGATGATCCGCCTGGTCAATTCGATTATTGAGCGCGCCATTTCGGAAAATGCTTCGGATATCCATTTTGAGCCGACGGAGGAGGAGATGGTCGTCAGGATGCGTATCGACGGGCAGCTTCACCGGATCATGACGATCCCGTCGGAACTCAAGGATTCGGTCATTTCGAGGCTTAAAATCATGTCCCAGCTCGATATTGTCGAAAAAAGAATTCCGCAGGATGGTCGTGCGGTGATGCATTTAAGAGGAAAAGATATTGATATGCGTATATCCACCCTTCCGACCCTGTATGGAGAAAAAGTGGTTATCCGTATTTTGAAACGAAATGAGGAGACGCTGAACCGCCGCGGTATCGGTATTCCGGCAGTGGAGGATGCAAAGATTGATACACTTTTAGGGCTTACTTCCGGAGTTATCATGATTGTAGGACCGACTGGTTCAGGTAAATCTTCGACGATGTATACGCTGATCCGCGAACTTCTTTCGGATCGGACCAACCTGATTACACTGGAGGATCCGGTGGAATACCATATCAAAGGCGCGACACAGGTGCAGATCAATGAAAAAGTGGGGCTGACTTTTGCATCGGGTCTGCGCTCAGTCCTGCGTCAGGATCCGGATATCATCTGCGTCGGCGAGATCCGTGACGGTGAGACGGCAGAGATCGCGATGCGTGCGGCAATGACGGGACATCTCGTTATCACCACGATTCATACGGAAGATGCGATCTCGGCGATTGACCGTCTGCGAGATATGGGCGTGGCGCCATACCTGATCGCGGCGGGACTGCGAGGCGTTATTTCCCAGCGGCTGCTGAGAAAAATCTGTCCGAACTGCAAAACTCAGATTCAGCCGCCGAAAAAAGCGCTTGAGATGGCAGGAATCCCGGAGAACCCTGGAAAATTATACTGGCAGGGAGCCGGATGCGATCAGTGCTTCCATTCGGGATACCGGGGCAGAATCGGTGTGTTTGAGGTAATGCTGATTCAGGAGGAGCTGCGCCGGTGCATTCTGGAAGGAGCTGACCGGACACGTTTCTTAGAGGCAGCCAGAAGAGCGAGCCAGTATGTTCCGATGCTGGAACACGCGCAGAAGCTGGTAGAAGAGGGTGTTTCGACGGTAGACGAGGTGATCCGGACGCTGCTGGCGCTGTAAATGGTGCAGAAAGAGAAGAGGAGACAGATGGTATGTATGGAATCGAGGAATTAATCGCGCTGGCAGCTGAAAAAAGGGCATCGGATGTGCATCTGATTGCAGGGCTGCCGCCAAAATGCAGAATTGACGGCAGAATCGAGACGCTGACGGATGGCGGGCTGACGCGTGAGGATTGTGAGGAATATGGACGCCAGCTGGCAGGCAATGCGGCCGATCAGATCGAGGCGATCGGACAGCTGGATTTTAGTGCTTCGTTTGCGGGACGGCGTCTCCGTGTGAATCTGTTCCGGCAGCAGGGCGCGCTCTCTGCGGCGATCCGTCTTCTGGGCAGTACGATTCCGAACCTGTCGGAGCTGGGGCTTCCGGAAGCAGTGAATCAGTTTTCAAGCTGGAATAAAGGCATTATTCTGGTAACCGGCGAGACGGGAAGCGGCAAGTCAACGACGCTGGCGGCAATTTTAAATGAGATCAACCAGAATCGTCCGCTCCATATGATTACGCTGGAAGATCCGATCGAGTATGTCTATGAACCGGCGCAGGCGATCATCAACCAGCGCGAGGTGGGCGTGGACGTAGAGAGCTATGATAAAGGGCTTTATGCGGCGCTCCGTGAGGATCCGGATGTTATTCTGATTGGAGAAATGCGTGATCCGGCGACGATCGAGACGGCGCTGATGGCGGCGGAGACGGGACATCTTGTTTTTTCCACCATTCATACCAATTCGGCAATCGACAGCATTGACCGGATTGTGGGTGTTTTTCCAGAGGATAAACAGCCGCAGATCCGGATGCAGCTCTCGATGACGCTGCGGGCGGTGCTGTCGCAGCAGCTGGTGCCGAGGGCGGGCGGCCAGGGCAGGGCGGCAGCTTGTGAGCTTATGATGCTCACGCCGGCGATCCGGAATCTGATCCGTGATGGAAAAACACCGCAGATGCAGAGCTATCTGCTTTCTAGTGCAAAAGAGGGCTCTATTACGATGGATAATTTTCTGATCCGTATGGCGAAAGAGGGCGTGATCACACCGCAGACGGCAGTCGATGCGTCCCAGGACCCGCAGGAGCTGAGAGAGAAACTGGCGGCGGTGTAGTATTAATAATATGGTAAAAACGGGTGAATGAAGCCTGCGAGGAATGCAGATTACTAGAGAACATAAAAATGTATGTTTGTGTAAATACTGAGATTGTAGCGAAAGTTTGAACAGTATATTTTTGACAATGTTTTTATGTTTCAGGAGGAATTTTATGCAGGCAGGTAAATCAAGCATCCAGTTTGAGCATCCGCCCATCATCACATCGGCGGCATCGATCGTGGGGCAGACGGAAGGCGAGGGACCGCTGGCAAGTTTTTTTGACCGGGTGGAGCCGGATCCGACGTTTGGGAAAAAGTCGTGGGAGGAGGCGGAGAGTGAATTGCAGCGCCAGACGGTGCAGAAATGTCTGGATAAGGCGGGCAGACAGGCGGCGGATGTGAATTGCCTGTTTGCGGGAGACCTGTTGGGACAGATTGTGGCGACCTCGTTTGGTGTGGAGTCGTTTGATATCCCGTTTTTCGGGCTTTACGGCGCCTGCTCGACGATGGGAGAGGCGATGATTCTGGGGGCGATGGCAGCAGGGGCTGGCTATGCGGACCGGGTTCTGGCGCTGGCGTCGAGCCATTTTGCCTCGGCAGAACGGCAGTTCCGGTTTCCGCTGGCGTATGGGAATCAGAGACCGCAGTCCACAACCTGGACGGTGACCGGGTGCGGGTGTGTGATGATCGAGGGAAATGAGAAAAATGAAGGGAAAAATGGGCGCAGAGCGAAAGAAAATGCGTCAGAATCACTGAAAAATGCTGGACAGGAAAAATTGCATCCCAAATTTCAACCTTGTATCCCAGCTGCCACCCCCGGAAAGATCGTCGATATGCAGATGCGCGATTCCATGAACATGGGGGCGGCAATGGCGGTGGCGGCGGTAGACACAATCTTGCAGAATTTCCGTGATTTTAACCGGAAACCATCTGACTATGACCGGATCATCACTGGCGATCTGGGAATGGTGGGGAAGGAAATCCTGCTTGATTTTATGCGCGAGGCAGGACAGGATATTTCCAGCATCCATATGGACTGCGGGATCGAAATGTTTGACCCGAAGACGCAGGATACCCATTCGGGCGGGAGCGGCTGTGGTTGCTCGGCGGCGGTGCTGTGCGGCTATATTCTTCCGAAAATACAGGTGGGTGAGTGGAAACGCGTCCTGTTTGTGCCGACCGGGGCGCTGCTGTCCCAGATCAGCTTTAATGAGGGGCAGAATGTGCCGGGGATTGCCCATGGAGTGGTGCTTGAGGGAAAAGAATCGTTCGGTGAATGATAGGTATTTGCAAGAAACTTTAGAGAGGGAGCAAAAAAATGGACTATATCAAAGCATTTGTGACCGGCGGACTCCTCTGTGCCGCCGTGCAGATTCTGATGGATAAAACGAAACTCATGCCGGGGCGGATCATGGTACTTTTGGTGGTATGTGGCTCGATTCTCGGTGCGATCGGATTGTACGAACCGTATGCCAAATGGGCGGGTTCCGGGGCAACAGTGCCGCTGCTGGGGTTTGGGAATACGCTCTGGAAGGGTGTGCGGGATGGAATAGATAAGGATGGGGTTCTGGGGCTGTTCACCGGCGGATTCACGGCGGGTGCGGCGGGGATTTCCGGGGCGTTGATCTTCGGCTATCTGTCGTCGCTGATTTGCAAACCCAAGATGAAGGATTAGAGAGAAGACGAAAAAAGGAAAAGTAAAAGAAAGCAAAGCAAAAGAAAATCAAGTTGAGGAAATAAAAAGCTGCTGTAAAAGAGGCATATGAATGTCACTTTTTACAGCAGCTTTTTGCAGATATATTATTTTGCTGTTAATGCTCCGGATTCGCTGGGACAATCGGAATATTATTTCCATTCCGTCCACTTCCCGTCATCGGGCGTGGAACCACAGAGTGGATCGGAGCCGATAGATTATCTGAATCGGGGCTGTAGCCCGGAGCTGAGAAATCGGCGCTCTCAGAAGGATGGATGATCGTGGACGAACCATTGTGAATCTTGCACTCGCCCGGCATGGAGAAGCGGGAATCGTCCGTTTCTCCGCCGTCTTCCGGAACGACCATAACTGTCTTGGAAATCTGCTGGTTCGTCGGGCAGAAGGCAGTCGAGATGCCGCCGGAGGCGGAGCAGATCGTCACGCGGGTGTGGTGATCGCAGGTCTCGGTCGGAACCGTGCCCTTCGCGAAATATTCAGTGTAGACGGCCGTTCCGCGCGGGTCACTGCTGCAGACGCCGGAAACCGGAAGCTTGCCGGATTTGCGGCATACTTCAGCAGTTTCAATGCTGTCCGGAACCGTAAATCCGGGGTCGCTTAAGCTCTCATGGACACGTGTCATGATATTTCGCCAGATGCGCTTGTGGTAACTGGTACCGCCGTTTGAAACGGTGCCGCCTTTTAATGGCTGGTTATTGTCGCACCCGCCCCAGATACCGGCAGTGTAGTACGGCGTAAAGCCTACAAACCAGACGTCGACGTTGCTGGTGGTCGTACCGCTCTTTCCGGCGCAGCTCATATTGGGAATCGCCGCTGTCGTACCGGTCGATTTAACCCCGGAACCGGAACGCGTATACATTGTATTGCTCTGCATAACATCCTGCATCGCGCTGGTTAAAAGATAGGCGGTAGAGTCTTTGAGCGCCTGCCGCGTCTCCGGTTCATTGTCGATCAGTATCTTTCCGTTGCGATCCAGGATCTTAGTAAAGAAGATAGGCTTCGTGTAGGTGCCGCCGTTGGCGATCGCCGCAAATGCATTTGTCAGTTCCAGGTTGCTGACGCCCTTTGTCAGACCGCCGAGTGCTGTCGAGAGAGTCTGATCCTGGCTTACGAGGGAAGTGATTCCCAGCCGTTCAGCATATTCGACACCGAGCTGCGGCGTTACCGTGTCCGCCATGCAGCGCAGGGCGACGATGTTCATGGAATAGGTAATGCCGTCGCGGATCGTGTGATAGCCCTTGTAATCGCTGCCCCACCAGTTTCGGAACTCTTTTTCACCGGAAGAGTATGGTCCGTCATAGTAAACAGTTGATAGGGTCGCGCCGCAGGCATCCAATGCCGGGGCAAAGGAGGAAATGACCTTGAAGGTCGATCCTGGCTGCCGCAGGGAGTCGGTCGCACGGTTTAAGGTGCGGTTTGCCGTCTTCTGTCCGCGTCCGCCGTTGATTGCCTTGACATAGCCGGTGGACTGTTCGATCAGGACGAACGAGGTCTGCGGCTCTAAAATCATGGTAACTGATTCACCGAGAACGGTGCTTCCGTCCTGCGTGAGGGCGGTGCGGTACTCATCGATCGCCGTCTGCGCCTCTTCCTCGGAATTAAACAGCCCGTCAAAACCGCTTTGTCCCTTGACCTGCTGGATCCATGTTTTCAGAGTTTCCTGTGAATAATGCTGCGTTTCCCCGTCTGGATGGGTCAGGGAAAGGCGGTATTCAACCGAATAGCGAGCCGCGTCGTAGTTGGCAGGATTGTTGACTTCCTCATCGACGATTGCCTGAATCTGCGGATCCTGCGGGGTATAAATCTGCAGTCCGCCGCTGAACAGAAGATTGGACGCCTGCGTGTCAGTATAGCCGAGCTGCTCTTTGAGTGCTTCGGTGACCTGGCTGATCAGCTCGTCCGTGTAATAGGAGTACGGTGTCTCATTTTCCTTGAGCGCCGTGTCGACATTCTGGATACGGGCGTAGACGTCGTCCGCCAGTGCTTCCTCCTGTTCTTCTTTTGTGATATAGCCCTGCTCATACATTGCCTGTAAAATGACCTTGCGCCGGGCGGCATTTGCCTCCGCGCCGCTGATCGGATTCAGCTTTGACGGATTCTGTGTGATACCGGCGATGACCGCGCACTCAGAAAGAGTCAGATCGGAGACGTTCTTATTAAAATAGCGCAGCGCCGCTGCTTTGACGCCCAGCGTATTGCTGCCGAGGTTGATCGTATTTAAATAGTTCGTTAAAATGACCTTCCGATCGACGTTTTTTGTCAGCTGCAGCGCCAGATATTGTTCCTGGATTTTTCGTTCGATTTTGGAACCTTTGCTGGTCTCCATACCGCCGTTGAAGACGGTATTTTTGATGAGCTGCTGGGTCAGGGTGCTGGCGCCGCCTTTATAATTATTTGTCAGGACACCGACCACGGCGCGTGAAATGGAGCGCAGATCGATACCGCTGTGCTGCCAGAAACGCGAGTCCTCGATGGAGACGAATGCGTCGATCAGATCCTGAGGAAAATCCTCGTAGGATGCTTCAATTCGGTTCGAGTTGGAACCGACCAGCGTGTCGGTCACTTCCCCGGCGCTATTATATATAGTAGAAAAATATCCGCTTGGAGTGAAGCTGTCCGGGTTGAAGTCCGGCGAACTGTCCAGAATGCCTTTAAACATGCCGATAAAGGTGCTGACACCCGTCACGCAGAGAAACAGAACAAGAACAAAGGCAGTCTTGAAGAAGGTCAGAAACAGCCGGTTGGCGTATTTCTTCTTCCGGGAATTGGCTGCCCGGATCCGTTTCTTGGTTGCTTTTACACCGTAATTCATGAGAACCTCCTTTGGGTTCGTAGTGGTTCGTTCTATTAATAAATACAGTATTTCCAATTATATCAAAATTCATGGGATAAATAAATACTATTGTCATGAAGTTTTTTTTACGGTATCATAAAAGATAAGGTTTGTTACTGGGCACGTATGCGTGAACAGCAACTAAGGTTTACAAGCGTTTAAAGAAGTGAAAAAACATCCGTTTTAAGGATGCGTTGTTCATAGATGGAGGAAAAGATGAAAGAGCGCTATAAAATCATCTATCAGGGCGGCGAGGGCGAGATTGTGGAGAAGAAGTCCCGCTTTATCGCGGAGATCCGCCCGGTGGAATCGGAAGAAGAGGCGACGGCATTTATTGCGGAAGTCAAGAAGAAATATTGGGATGCGAGACATCATTGTTCGGCATTTACGATCGGAGAAAATAACGAGGTGGCGCGCTGCAGCGACGACGGCGAACCGGCGCAGACGGCGGGACGCCCGATGCTGGATGTGCTGCTGGGACGTGAGCTTCACAATGTCTGTGCGGTCGTGACCCGGTACTTTGGCGGGACACTTTTAGGAACCGGCGGACTGGTGCGGGCATACGGCGGCGCGGTCCAGGAAGGTCTTAAAAACTGTGTGGTTCTGGAAAAATGCCTGGCTCGCAAATGGAAGGTCGGGACAGACTACAGCGGGCTTGGAAAGGTGCAGTACATTTTGGCAGAAGCAGAGCTGCCGATTCTGGACAGCGAGTACGGCGAGGGCGTGGATCTGACGATCCTGGTGCCGTTTGACCAGGCGGGAGCAGCGGAGAAGAAGCTCATAGAGGGCACAAATGGAAGATGCCGGATCGAAAAACTGGATGAAGTTTATTTTGGCATGGATGACGGAAAAATCATTTTATTGTAAAAAAAGATTGAATAATGGATAAAAAAATGCTAAAATAACAAGCTGTATTATTTTGTGGGCGGATCCTTTGCCAAAGACGAAACGGCAGGATGCTTGTCTGTGACAGAAAATAATTATTAATTAGTACATGTAATGAATCATCATAAGAAAAGAGAGTAAGCAGATATGAAAATGAAACGGGAAGATGTCAGAAACGTTGCAATTATCGCTCACGTTGACCACGGTAAAACGACGCTGGTAGACCAGCTGCTTCGCCAGAGCGGTGTATTCCGTGCCAATCAGGAAGTAGTCGATCGTGTCATGGACTCTAACGATATTGAGCGTGAGAGAGGTATCACGATTCTGTCCAAGAATACGGCTGTTAATTACAACGGCACCAAGATCAACATTATCGATACACCAGGACATGCGGACTTCGGCGGCGAGGTAGAGCGTGTTCTTAAGATGGTAAACGGCGTTATCCTTCTGGTAGACGCATATGAGGGCGCGATGCCGCAGACCAAATTCGTTCTGCGTAAAGCACTGGAACTGGATCTGCCGGTTATCGTATGTATCAATAAGATTGACCGTCCGGAAGCACGTCCGGAGGAGGTTGTGGACGAGGTTCTCGAACTTCTGATGGATCTGGATGCATCCGACGAGCAGCTTGACTGCCCGTTCTTGTATGCATCTGCACGTTCTGGATATGCAAAGAAGAACCTGGACGATCCGAATGTGGATATGAAGCCACTGTTCCAGACCATTCTGGATTACATCCCGGCGCCGGAGGGAGATCCGGATGCAGAGACACAGGTTCTGATCAGTACGATTGATTACAACGAGTATGTAGGGCGTATCGGCGTTGGTAAGATCGACAACGGTTACCTGAAAGTAAATCAGGACTGCGTCATCGTCAACCATCATGAGCCGGACAAGTTCCGCAAAGTTAAGATCGGTAAGCTCTATGAGTTTGAAGGTCTGAATAAAGTAGAAGTACAGGAAGCAAAGATCGGTTCGATCGTAGCGATTTCCGGTATCGCAGATATCCACATCGGTGATACCCTGTGTTCACCGGAGAAACCGGAGGCAATTCCGTTCCAGAAGATTTCTGAGCCGACCATTTCCATGGATTTCATGGTAAACGACAGCCCGTTGGCAGGTCAGGAAGGTAAATTCATCACTTCCCGCCACATCCGCGAGCGTCTGATGCGGGAGCTGAATACCGATGTCAGCCTGCGTGTAGAGGAGACAGACTCCGCTGACTGCTTCAAGGTATCTGGCCGTGGTGAGCTGCATCTATCCGTCCTGATTGAGAATATGCGCCGCGAGGGCTTTGAGTTCGCAGTCAGCAAGGCGGAGGTACTCTACAAATATGACGAGAGAAACCGCAAATTAGAGCCGATGGAGATCGCTTACGTCGACGTACCGGATGACTTTACCGGTGCTGTTATCCAGAAGTTGACCAGCCGTAAAGGCGAGCTGCAGGGCATGAGCCCGATCGGCGGCGGATACACAAGACTGGAGTTCTCGATTCCGTCCAGAGGTCTCATCGGCTACCGCGGCGAGTTCATGACCGATACAAAGGGAAATGGTATCTTAAACACCAGCTTTGACGGCTATGCACCGTTCAAGGGCGAATTAAGTTACCGCAAACAGGGATCCTTGATTGCATTTGAGGCAGGCGAGTCCATCACCTACGGTCTGTTCAATGCCCAGGAGCGCGGAACCCTGTTCATCGGACCGGGCGTTAAAGTTTACTCCGGCATGATTGTCGGACAGAGCGCAAAACCGGAAGACATCGAGTTAAACGTCTGCAAAACCAAAAAGCTGACAAACACCCGTTCTTCCAGCGCCGATGAAGCCCTCCGCCTTGTTCCGCCGAAAATCATGAGCCTGGAGCAGTGCCTCGACTACATCGATACCGATGAACTTCTCGAGATCACCCCGACCAGCTTACGAATCCGTAAAAAGATTCTTGATCCGACTCTGAGAAAGAGAGCGATGATCAGCCGTAAAAATAGCTAAATAATCGTAAAGTGGGAGCAGCCGCGCAAGCCAGCTGCTCCTTTTCGTATATTCAAGCGAGAGATATCCAGGAAACGACGCGCCCCGCCGTTTCCGTCCCTCTGCCGATCCCATTCCCTCTGTCGATTCATGTCCCCCACCCTGTCGAAATTTCCCCCTCACTTCTTCTTCTAAAACGGTCATTCCCCTCATACATATATACAGTAAGAAGCAGGACTCCAAGAACCTGCCGTGAAAAACTGCAAAAAAGAAGAGGAGAGAGATACTATGTCGGAAAAAATGATTGAAAACAACAAGGTTAGCGTGATTGGTGAGGTCGTATCGGAATTTACATTCAGCCACGAAGTATTCGGGGAAGGATTTTATATCGCAGACCTGGCAGTCAGCCGTCTGAGCGATCAGGTGGACGTGATTCCACTCATGATTTCAGAACGGCTTCTGGATGTATCGAAAGACTACCGCGGAATGACGATGGAGGCGATCGGCCAGTTCCGTTCCTACAACCGTCATGAGGGCGCGAAAAACCGTCTGGTGCTGTCTGTGTTTGTCCGTGAGATTCATTTCCTGGAAGAATTTACGGATTACACCAAAACCAACCAGATTTTTCTGGAAGGCTATATCTGCAAGGAGCCGATCTACCGGAAAACACCGCTGGGACGCGAGATTGCCGATATGCTGCTGGCGGTCAACCGTCCGTATGGAAAATCCGATTACATACCGTGTATTGCGTGGGGCAGAAATGCCCGCTATGCGTCCGGATTTGGCGTGGGAAGCCACGTGTGCGTGTGGGGGCGCGTGCAGAGCCGTGAATATACGAAGAAGCTGAGCGAGACAGAGTGCGAGAAACGTGTGGCATACGAGGTGTCGGTCAGCAAGCTGGAGTGCGTGGAAGAATAGGATAGGTTTAGGATGTTACAGCAAAGTTTGAAGCCGGTTATGCAATCTATAGGGCATGATAAATGGCTGGTTTTGCCATAGCTTGCCAAAACAGATAAAATATGCTAGAATAAGGCAGCTTACAGAATTCGTAAAACGATTATTGGATGGATAGAAATAAAACACACAGGTCTGTGTGTAAAAAGACATCAGGAAAGACAGTCTGTGCGCCAGCGCAGCGGGAGGCACAGAAAGAGGAGAGGGAAATGAAAAAGGGGAAAGTTCATATCATCTTCGGCACCGGGATGGGAAAAACAGCGATGGCACTGGGACGTGGTGTCAGTGCAGCCATGCACGGCCGGAAGGTAATTATGATACAATTCTTAAAGGGAGTGCTGAGCCATGAGACAGCAGATGGGTTAAAACAGCTGGAGCCGGCATTTAAAGTATTCCGATTTGAAAAACAGAATGAGTATTATGAAAATCTCTCTGAAGAAGGCAAAAAGGAAGAGCTCTGCAATATCCAGAATGGGTATAATTTTGCAAAAAAAGTACTCTGTACCGGCGAATGCGATATGCTGATTCTGGATGAATTTCTTGGGGTGTTAGATCAGAAACTGGTCGGAGACGATGCTCTGGAAACACTGCTGGCAGCGCGCGAGGAGAATGTCGATCTGATTCTGACCGGAAAAGTATGTCCGGCTGGGGCAGAGGAGCATGCAGACGAGGTGACGCGTCTGGAATGCCTGAAGCCGTCAAACGATCATGCGTGCATGAACGGTTGACAAGTATTCAAAGTAATGCTAAGATAGAAAAAACAAGTAGAGGTTGCGTTGATTATCAGTAAGCGGTCGGATGCGGCAGGTGCAGGAGAAGACAGCTGAAAGGATGATACGCCGAAGGGCTGCGGCGCCTGTATCTGCAGTTCCTGGGTGCAGGATGAAGAATTCTGTAACTGTCATCGACAGATGGGGAGCTACTGGGAGTTTGGATTTGAATTCATAGAGCTGGCCGTCGTGCCAGCTTTTTGTACGCTCAGGACCGACAGGCTGCAAACATTCGTTTGAAGCGGGGACAGAAACGGACTCTGGAATAGAAACTCAGCCATCGTGCAAAAGAATAAGGAGGAAACAAAATGTCTATTTTTGAAGGAGCAGGCGTAGCGCTGGTAACGCCATTTCATGAGGATGGAAGCGTAAATTATGAGAAACTGGAGCAGATCGTAGAAGAACAGATCGCTGGCGGCACAGACTGTATTATCGCCTGCGGTACGACCGGCGAGGCGGCTACATTAAGCCATGAGGAGCACATCGAGGTGATCCGTTTCGTATGCCAGGTCGTAAATAAGAGAATCCCGGTTGTAGCAGGAACCGGTTCCAACTGCACAGAGACAGCGGTATATCTGTCTACCGAAGCGAAAAAGGCAGGCGCAGACGGACTTCTGCTCGTATCCCCGTATTACAATAAATCAACCCAGAAGGGTTTAAAGGTTCATTTCTCAGAGGTCGCAAAGGCAGTTGATCTTCCAATCCTTCTGTACAATGTACCGAGCCGTACCGGCGTCAATATCACCCCGGAGACGATCGTGGCACTGTGCAAGGAATATGAGAACATCGTCGGTGTCAAAGAAGCAAGCGGCAATTTCTCCGCGATCGCACAGATTGCAAGCCTGTCAGGCGGATCAGTTGATATTTACTCCGGCAACGACGACCAGACGGTTCCGATGATGGCACTGGGCGCAAAGGGCGTTATCTCCGTATTATCCAACGTGGCACCGCGTCAGGTACATGATATGTGCGCGGCATTCAAGGCTGGCGATGTAGCGAAGGCAAGACAGATGCAGATAGATGCAATTCCACTGATTGAGGCGCTGTTCTGCGAGGTAAACCCGATTCCGGTTAAGGAAGCGATGAACATGATGGGCGAGGAAGTGGGTCCGTTCCGCAAACCATTAGTGGATATGGAACCGGCAAACCGCGATCGTCTGAGAAGAGAACTGGTAAATTACGGAATCAGCCTGAAAGAGTGATTCGTTCATTTTTCAAAAACGCAAAGCGGCAGAGACAGCCGCAGCTGACGGATGACAGAAAGAAGTAGTCCGCTTCCGAACGAGAACAAAGCTTTTGGGGCGGGAAAGAGAAAAGGAAAAGAGGAAGATTCAGATGGTACGAGCAATTATGCATGGCTGCAACGGTGCGATGGGTCAGGTTATTTCCGGAATTGCAGAAAAAGATGAGGAAATTTCGATTGTTGCCGGAATTGATATGAGAACCGAGCAGAAGAGTGATTATCCAGTATTTGCTTCTCTGAAGGACTGTGATGTGGAAGCGGATGTTGTGATTGATTTTTCCAATGCAGCAGCTGTCGATGAACTTCTCGACTGGTGTGCAGAGAAGAAAATGCCGGTTGTTCTGTGTACGACAGGACTTTCCGAGGTACAGCTGGCAAAGGTAGAAGAGACAGCAGAGAAGACAGCGGTTCTTCGCTCTGCAAATATGTCTCTTGGTATCAATATGCTCTTAAAGCTTCTGAAAGAAGCAGCGCAGATTCTGGCTCCGGCTGGATTTGATATTGAGATTCTGGAGAAACACCACAATCAGAAGGTGGATGCTCCGAGCGGTACGGCAATTGCGCTGGCAGATTCGATCAACGAGGCGATGGGCAATACATACCATTACAAATACGATCGTTCCGCTACACGTGAGAAACGTGATGCGAAGGAGATCGGTATTCAGGCGATCCGCGGCGGCACAATCGTAGGTGAACACGATGTCATTTTCGCCGGTCAGGATGAGGTGATTACCTTTAATCATACGGCCTACTCCAAGGCGATTTTCGCAAAGGGTGCGGTACAGGCAGCTAAGTTTCTGGCAGGAAAGCCGGAAGGACGGTATGATATGGCGGATGTGATCGGTTAAGAGATTTTATACAGATGTGAAAATGGAACCCCGGCTGTGAGTAAGTTTATCCACTCACAGCCGGGTTTTTCATTTCTGGAACTTTTCCCGCCCTTGTGTTTGTGGATGAAAGCTTCTGAAAATCAATTTGTCAAGGTTAGTGTATCATTTTTTTACATCTTGTGTAAAAAAATGACATCTTGTGCAGTGTGAATTGTAGAAAAATAAAACAAATGATAAGATGAATACAACAAGAAAAGCTTGAAATCGTGAAAAAGAAGAAAAACTCCAGAATTAAAAATAAAAAATACACGAAAGACAGCTTTTCGATTAATAAAAATACGAGGAGGTATGAGGATGAGAAAACGCAAATGGATGAAGTTGGGTGCCTGCGCACTCAGTGCCGTTTTGATCATGGGCTTGTATGCCGGACCGGCTTTTGCCGAATGGATAGGTACAGGAAGTGCAAGAGCCTACATCCTAAACGGACAGGTGCAGACAGGCTGGCAGCAGATCGATGGAAAATGGTATTACCTGAATGAACAGGGAGCACCGCAGATCGGCTGGGTAAAAGACGGGGACAAACAGTATTTCTGTACGGCGTCGGGGGAAATGGTCAGCGGTGTCGTCTGGATCAATGGAAAAACCTATTATTTTGGCACACCAGACAGTGGAGAGATGGCAACGGGTGTTGTCAGTATCAACGGAATTCCTTATACGTTTGAAAACGATGGCACATCGTTCGGCGGCCGCAAGCCGAGACCGGCGAGAAGCTTTGAGGTAAAAGTGGCAGAAGACGGAACGATGACCATCTTAGAGACGACCAATGCCGATACACCGAAGCTGAATTCCAGAACATCCAAAGAACGCAGACATTCTGGAGGCGGCGGTGGAAGTGAAACGCCAAGTGTGGTACCGAGTGATGCACCGGCGACGAAAGAACCGACCGAAAACCCGACGTCGACCGTGAAACCGACCCAGCCGGAAGAGACGGAAGGGGATACAACAACGGAGCCGCCGCAGCCAACAACGGAGCCGTCGCAGCCAACAACGGAGCCGTCGCAGCCAACAACGGAGCCGCCGCAGCCAACAACGCAGCCAACAGATCCGTGATCAATCTGAAACTAAGAGTACGAAGTGAAAATAATCGGCCAAGTTCAGATTTGGGACGATTACAAACATTAATGAGCTGTAACTGTTCAGTACCTTCACAGTTACAATAATCTATATTTTAACCTTGTTTTTGCTCTCCTGCATATAGGATGATGGAAACAGATTCATATACTCTCGAGCTCTTTCCTGCGTGTGTGCAGGGAGGAGCCCGGGAGTATATAAGTTAGAGCGATGAGAAAGAAACGGCGTGTCTGAGGGGAGTGCCACTGAAATGGAGCACTTAAAAAGTCGTTAAAGGAGGTGCCAGAATGAAATCAGCTTACTGTATCGCCATTACGGCGTGCCTGACTGTCATCTGGCTGTATGAGGAAAAGAAAAAGCGGAGGATGGCGGGAAAGCTTTGCTGGAAAGCAGCGGCCGGGTATCTGATTACGCGCTTTGTATTCTTTGCCATTTCTAATCAGGAGGTTCATGGCTTCCTGGAAGTCATGGCAATGGATCTGGTGACAGCCGGACTTTTATATATTTTGTCCGGGAAAAACGGAAGCCGGGAATCAGCGTGGGAATGCCTGTATCTTTATATCTGGAATCCGATCCCGGTATTATCTGTTCTTTCACAGGGCAAAAAGCGGATGCTTTTTATCTGGCTGGCGGTATTGATTCTTTTCATGGGCAGTTCGTGGATAGAGCGCTTCAGAGCGCGCCTTGGAATAGAAAGATTCAAAAAAATTGAAATTCTTCTCACGGCTGCGGGAACTGGCATACTCTGGGCGCGGGATATCACCGGAGAGCGCTTCGGACAGTGCAGTCCGGGAGATGAATTTTATCCGCTGATGCTGATGTTTTTTGCGGTACTGGGTGTGGGAACCTGTGTATATGGAATCGCTTCTTATGTTGGAATAATACATGAAAAATGTCAAATTCCTGAATCGAAAGTCGAGCTGGATGAAGCAAAAGCGGCACGCTGCGTATCAAAACGAATGACGGGGAGTGAAAAAATAGATGCCGGGAAGAGCTTGGGAATAAAATCCTGTGAAAAGAACACAGAGTCGGAAAAGACTGGCGCGCCCTGGTCCGGCCGTGACTGGTGTATGGCAGCAGGATTGACAGTTCTCTTTGCTGTGATGGCATTTGTGAATCTTGGAAGCATGAAGGCGCCGCAGACTGCGTATGAATTTGAAAAAAATGATAGCCACGGAAATGAGATGGTGCTTCGGTTTGATGGAAGTGTGACTATCTCAGAGGCACAGGTTTATCTGGGTGGAAAGGAGAAGAGACATTTTGTATGCTCGGTTCCGAATGCCGAGGGAGATGGTTGGGATGCCATCGGGGAAGAGACAGAATTGTTATCTGTATACTGCTGGAATCCAGTGGAAATTCATTACCGCACTTACGAACTAGGGATCGTGTCGATGGATGAGAGTGCAGAGGTTCTGGAAATCGTTCTTCTGGATCCGGATGGAAATCCGATCCTTCCATCCAATGCAGATGATTATCCAGAGGCATTTGATGAGCAAGAATTGTTTCCGGCGGATACAACCTATGAATACCAAAGTATGTTTGATGAGGTTTACCATGCCAGAACGGCAAATGAGATAGTAGAAGGGCGTACAATTTATGAGACAACGCACCCACCGCTTGGAAAATGGTGGATGAGTCTGGGAATCCGCGTATTTGGAATGACGCCGTTTGGATGGCGGTGTGTATGCGCTCTGTTTGGCATCCTGATGGTGCCGGTCAGCTATGCGTTTATGCGGAAAATCAGCCGGAGTACATGGATTGCCTCATTTGCAGCACTGTTGATAGTCTTTGATTTCATGCACTTTACATTGTCAAGAATCGGAACCATTGATGTGATAGTGGGATTTTTTATCCTGCTTACCTTTTATCTGATGTATCTGGTGCTGGATGACCTGAAAATGGGATGCAGCTGGAAAACGGTGTGTCTGATGATTTTAAATGGCATGGCAGCTGGAGCGGCGATGGCATCGAAGTGGACAGGGGTATATGCCTGCGCGGGGATTGCAGTCCTCCTTTTTACATTTTTGTTCCAGGAATATGGGACAGCTGCGGCACGGACCAGAAAGGGAATGTCTGGACAGGCGGCGATAAGTTACCTGGCGGGGCTGTCTGTCATCTGTATCGCTGCATACATTTTGATTCCGGCAGTGATTTACGTTGCATCCTATCTTTCTTATGGAAATGATATGGGAAATGGAAATGTTTTCCAGACTATGTGGGAAAATCAGCAGCTTATGCTTCATTACCATGAGAAAACGGTGTTTGAACATCCATATGCCTCTGAATGGTATGAGTGGGCCTGGATTAAACGACCGCTTCTGGATGCATACACGTCGCTTAAGTCCGGTAAAATCAGTGTGGTTTCAACTTTTGGAAACCCGGTAATCTGGTGGTCGGCAATTCCGGCGCTATTTTATACTATATACCTGTGGCAGATTCGACAGGATAAAATAGCGGGATATCTGTGCATTTCCTATGCTTCTATGCTGTTTCCGTGGTTATTTATCCACAGAACCGTGTTTATCTATCAGTATTTTGCGTGCAGTATGATACAGATTTTAATGCTGGGAAATTGTCTGCATTTTTTCTGGGAAAGAGATCCGAAACGAACCAGGAAAGCAGCGTTGCTGTATCTTGCAGCAGTGATCGGCGCGTTCCTTCTTTTCTATCCGGTGCTGTCTGGATATCCGGTAAAACAGGAATTTGCCGAGCAGTGGCTGGAATGGCTGGAAGGTTGGGTGTTGTCATGAAAGAAAAAAAGAGAGACTGGGCGATCAGCGCTGGCTTTCTGGGGGTGCTTTTGACGGCTTATGTGATAAATTATAGATTTGGTTTTCTGGAAATTCTTGATTTTCATATCGAGAAAGTAAAGAAAGCATACCCAGCTTATTTTGGCACCTATGACAGGATGGGTGAATTGACTGCATGGTTGAATAAAATCGAAAATCTGTTCTGCATCGGACGGAATGGACAGCATCGCTACAATAACATGGATCATTCGATGATGACAGCATTTTGTGCAGTGGATCTCCTTCTGGCGGGAAGTGCGGATAAGGAGCATATCTGGAGTGTGAATACAGAAAAAGCGTATCATGAGAAAAAATAAACTGCCTAAAAACCACAACTTTCAGTTCGGAAAAGCCCTGCCTGTGAGCCGCATCATCTTTACAGATTTTTTTCTATTTGTTATAGTAAAAATGGAGAGGCACCTGCGGGAGGAATGCAGATGTCAGAGAAACATAGAAATGCACAAAAATCAATGCCGCAAAGCAGAAAGCTGTTTAAATATCAAAAACGGAAGATTCGCCGCTATCTGAAACGCGTCCGCTGGCGGAGGAAGCGGAGGCAGAGGTATTTTCTGTATGGACTTGCACTGGCTGTATCCATGTACCTGGCGAGTATATGGAAGATGCGGGAACGGATCTGGTCGATCCGAGAGATGGATGTGATCGAGTATGAACTGCCGGAGGGGGAAAGAGCAGAGAATGGGGCGGAGGAAGCGCCTGCAGACTGGCAGGAGAAGAGAACAGTTGAACGGGAAAATGCCGGGGAAACATACGGAGCAACAGAAAAAACGGGAACTTCCACGAAAATCCGTCTGCATCTGAAGACCGGAGAGCTGGAAATCGTGCACGAACGGGTGGAATCAGAAGGAGAGTGACTGTTTGCGGGTAGGCACTTTTGGAACCGAAAGTGTCGTAAGAAAACGTGGTGGCAGCAGGAATTTGCCGTATTTAAATGCGGAGCTACGGCAAATTCCGTTACTGGGCACGTATGCGTGAACAGTAACCAGGAACGAAAGAGCCGCAGCTGGAACAGCGAAAAGTGATTGATTTTGAAAAGTGCCTGTATTATAATTTGCAGGTAGGATATTGAGAAAAAGTGTCGGTGACGCCTTCAAATGGCTGCGAAAGAGACTATTTTCCATACCCTGAAAAAAGAAAGCGAGGTAAATTAGCCATGTACGACAGATATGTAAGCCCTCTTTCCGAGCGCTATGCAAGCAAGGAGATGCAGTATATTTTCTCTCCGGACAAGAAGTTCCGCACCTGGAGAAGACTTTGGATTGCGCTGGCAGAGACGGAGAAGGAGCTTGGCCTTCCGATTACGCAGGAGCAGATCGATGAATTGAAAGCACATAAGGATGAAATCAATTTTGATGTTGCTAAAGAGCGTGAGAAACTGGTGCGCCACGATGTTATGTCTCATGTGTATGCGTACGGCGTACAGTGCCCGACTGCAAAAGGAATCATCCATCTGGGTGCAACTTCCTGCTACGTAGGAGATAACACCGATATCATCATTATGACAGAAGCCCTGAAGCTGGTACGTAAGAAACTGATCAGTGTTCTGGATGAGCTGGCTAAATTTGCTGATAAATATAAAGCACAGCCGACCCTGGCATTTACCCATTTCCAGCCGGCACAGCCGACCACCGTCGGCAAGCGTGCAACTCTGTGGATGATGGAGCTCAAGCAGGATCTGGATGATCTGGATTATGTGCTTGGATCCTTACGTCTCCTTGGCTCCAAGGGAACAACCGGTACACAGGCAAGCTTCCTGGAGCTCTTTGATGGGGATCATGCAAAGTGCCGCAAGGTAGATCAGATGATCGCGGAGAAGATGGGCTTTGATGGCTGCTATCCGGTATCCGGACAGACCTATTCCCGTAAGCAGGATACACGTGTATTAAATGTTCTTGCCGGTATTGCACAGAGTGCCCATAAATTCTCCAACGATATCCGTCTTCTTCAGCATCTGAAAGAAGTAGAAGAGCCTTTCGAGAAGAATCAGATCGGTTCCTCCGCTATGGCATATAAGAGAAATCCTATGAGAAGCGAGCGTATGGCTTCCCTGGCTAACTACGTGATGGCAGACGTGATGAACCCGATGCTGGTTGCATCTACCCAGTGGTTTGAGCGTACATTGGATGATTCTGCGAACAAGCGTCTGAGTGTTCCGGAAGGCTTCCTTGCAATTGATGGTATTCTGGATCTGTACCTGAATGTCGTTGACGGTCTGGTTGTATATCCGAAGGTTATCGAGAAACACATGATGGCAGAGCTTCCGTTCATGGCAACCGAGAATATCATGATGGATGCAGTAAAGGCAGGCGGTGACCGTCAGGAACTGCATGAGAAGATCCGTACTCTGTCGATGGAAGCTGGAAAGAATGTGAAAGAGAAAGGTCTGGATAACAACCTTCTCGAGCTGATTGCAGCGGATCCGGCGTTTAATCTGTCCTTAGATGACCTGAAAGCAGCGATGAAACCGGAGCGCTACACCGGCCGTGCAAAAGAGCAGGTAGATGAGTTCTTGGCAGAGGTAATCCAGCCGATTCTGGATGCAAATAAAGAAGATCTGGGCGTGAAAGCAGAGATTAATGTCTAAACAGGATTTACATGGAAGTGTGAATCTGGAGTATTACCGGGTATTTTGCAGCGTGTGCGAATGCGGCGGCATCACGGCGGCCGCAGAGGCACTCTGCATTTCCCAGCCGGCGGTCAGCCAGGCGGTCCGACAACTGGAGACCGCGCTTGGCTGCCGCCTTTTTTTGCGGACATCCCGCGGCGTGAAGCTGACGAGCGAGGGAGAATTGCTTCTGTCGTATGTCAGACGGGGAATTGATGCGATACAGGACGGGGAGACGATGCTGCGGCGTATGAAGGACCTGGAAACGGGCGAGATTCGCATTGGCGCGAGCGATATGACACTTCAGTTTTATCTGCTTCCATATCTGGAACAATTTCATGAGCAGTATCCGAATATCAAGGTGACGGTTTCAAACGGTCCGACGCCCGAGACCCTTGAAGCACTCTATCAGGGACACATTGATTTCGGTATTGTCAGCACACCTTTTGAGACCAAGCAGGCGGTAAAGAGTCTTCCGGTTCGAGAGATCCGCAATGTGTTTATAGCCGGACCCAAATACGCAGCCCAGTTAAAGGGCAGAAAACTTTCATATAAAGAGCTGTTGAACTGCCCCTGCATCTTCCTGGAGCGCAATACCAGTACGCGCCGCTTTATGGATGAGTTTCTGGCAAAGCGCGGGGTTCGGCTGGAGCCGGAGTTTGAACTGGCCACCAGTGAGATGATTGTCCAGTTTGTTAAGCGGAATCTGGGAATCGGCTGTCTTATGTCGGATTTTGCATCGGAGTCTCTTGGAAATGGGGATGTTTTTGCGTTGGAATTTGACGAAGAGATGCCATCCCGTGAGTTTTGTCTGGTGGCAGCTGAGAAAGCCTGGATGTCCCCAGCGGCTGTGAAGCTTTTTAAGCAGCTGGCGAAGGTAACCACATGAGAAAAATAGGAGCTGCAAAGTAGCGGTTTTTCAAATCACATTGCCTGGCATATGTGTGAGCATCAATAGTATAAGTGTTAATTATGTAGCTTATAAATAATATTGATTTTACTTATATAGAAAAGTTGTGTATGATTATACAGTAAGAAGGCATGATCGTTTTTCGAACATGCCAAAAAGTATTTATATTCTTCTGAGGGAGGAAAATTCATGGTACGAGCAATAGTAGGAGCTAACTGGGGAGACGAAGGCAAGGGTAAGATTACCGATATGCTTGCTAAGGAATCCGACATCATTATCCGTTTTCAGGGAGGAAGCAACGCAGGTCATACGATTATCAACAATTATGGCCGTTTCGCACTTCACCTTCTGCCGTCCGGTGTATTTTACGGACACACAACCAGCATCATTGGCAATGGTGTGGCATTAAACATTCCATTCCTGGTAAAAGAGCTGGAAAGTCTGGTATCTCAGGGTGTTCCGATGCCGCATATTCTGGTATCGGACCGCGCACAGATCCTGATGCCGTACCATGTTCTGTTTGATACGTATGAGGAAGAGCGTCTGGGCGGCAAGTCCTTCGGTTCCACCAAGTCCGGTATCGCGCCGTTCTACTCTGACAAATACGCGAAGATTGGTTTCCAGGTCAGCGAACTGTTCGAGGACGAGGCAGCTCTGAAAGATAAAGTACAGCGTGTCTGCGAGACAAAGAATGTCCTGTTAGAGCATCTGTACCACAAACCGCTGCTGAACCCGGATGAGGTTCTGGCAGAGCTGATGGAATACAAGAAGATGGTAGAGCCGTATGTATGCGATGTATCTGCATATCTGCATGACGCGATCAAAGAGGGTAAAAACATCCTTCTTGAGGGTCAGTTAGGTTCCCTGAAAGACCCGGATCACGGTATTTACCCGATGGTTACTTCTTCTTCGACTCTGGCAGCTTACGGCGCTATCGGCGCAGGTATTCCGCCGTATGAGATCAAAGAGATCACAACCGTTGTAAAGGCATACTCCAGTGCAGTCGGCGCAGGTGCATTTGTCAGCGAGATCTTCGGTGATGAGGCAGATGAGCTTCGTCGTCGTGGCGGTGATAAGGGTGAGTTCGGTGCAACCACCGGACGTCCGAGACGTGTGGGCTGGTTCGACGCAGTAGCAAGCCGTTACGGCTGCCGTATCCAGGGTTCAACCGAAGTGGCTCTGACCGTTCTGGATGTTCTGGGATATCTGGACGAGATCCCGATCTGCGTTGGCTACGAGATCGACGGCGAAGTTGTCAAAGACTTCCCGGTAACCTACAAGCTGGAGAAAGCAAAACCGGTTCTGAAGACACTTCCGGGCTGGAAATGTGATATCCGCGGAATCAAGAAATACGAAGATCTCCCGGCAGAGTGCCGCAACTACATCGAGACGATCGAGGCAGAGCTTGGCGTACCGGTAACCATGGTATCCAATGGTCCGGGACGTGATGAGATCATTATGAGAAAGTAACTTTATAGAATCAATTTCAGCGGCGGTCCTGCATGATGAGTGCAGACCGCCGCTATTTTTGTGTAATAGGAAATTCCTTGGAATTCTCTATTACACAAAAAGGCACATTCTTTTTAAAGTTTATTCTGAAATCAGCCAGTCAATTAAATTTTTAGATTTTATGCCATCATAGGAAGAGTCCATTCTGGGATTCAAGGAAAGGACGATTTTTTCGTAATTGTCATTGATTTTTTGAAGAGGGAATAATTCAGGATAAGGTATGATTTGGTGTGAAGAAAGTTGGAGGGATGCCTTGGATAGAGTCTGTGAGAACCGTGTTTTTTATGGTATGATAGATAAAAAGAAATCGTTTTATAAATGAAAAGTGAGACAAACGGGAATCGCCAGAGAATGAAAAATGGAAGCATATAGAGATTTACTATCGCAAATTCATACAAACTGTAAAAACGTACCATTTCATAAGAAATTATCAGCTTACAACATTTTTGATGTATTAGAGATACAGAGCCGTGAAGTGATCATGTGCCGTTTTTTGACCGATCTGCTGAATCCAGAGGGAATGCATGGCTGCGGAATCCGGTTCCTGAAATCGTTTATCCGAGATGTGTTGAAAATGGATCCGGTAAGCGATACATTGCTATTGCATACGGAGGTAGTCAAAGAGTACCCGATTGATAAAGAGAGAAGAATTGATATTTTCATACGGAATGCGGAGTATCAGATTCCGATCGAGGTAAAAATCTATGCGGGGGAACAGGAAGGACAGTGTTCGGATTACTTTGAGATGGCACAAAATTCCCGATTGATATATCTAACCCGTTTTGGAACTCCGCCATCTGAGTACAGCCGGAAGAAGAAAGGCGGAGGAAATTTATTACCATTAGGGCAAATCCAGTGTATTTCATGGGCAGAAGATATCTATCGGTGGCTAGAAGGTGAATTGCAAAATTTAAAAGAGCCATTTCGGGCAGTGATGGAGCAATATTTGGATGCGGTACATAGCATAGCGGATGAAAGAGAGAAGAAAGTGGCAGATAAAGTGATTGAGGCATTGTACGAATCGCCGGAAAAATTTCTTGCCGGAATTGAGATTGAAAAATCAATGAAAAAGGCAAAGATGCGGCTGATTCGCCAGGTGTTTGAAGAATTTCAGCAGCAGATGCAGCCAATTTTAGAAAAATATGGTTTGAAATTAGAAAAGGATAGTGGATATTATTCCTATCAGGATTCACAGCATGATAAATTTTATGATTGTTACAGCACCTATCCTGGATTGAATTATGTGGTAAAAAAGGCAAAATTTCAAAAAGCGGGTCTGGAACTCTGGTTTCGGATTGAGGTAGAACATAATTTGTTTGCGGGATTTTGCCTGTTTGATAAAGAAGCCAGCTCCAAGGATGGCTTTTCGAAAGGCTATCAGGTAGATGATATAACCGATGAGCTTAAGCAGGAGGCATCCAGATATCTCAAAAAGGAAATAATTCTGCCGGAGGACTGGTGGTTTGCCTGGTGTTATCCGAACGGAAAACGCTACTGCGAAGAGGCAGAAGTGCCGGATTTTAAGCAGATGAATCCGTGTGCGGTTTCACTTGTGGATGAAACGGCGCGGAGGGAGTATGTGAAGCGGGCGTTGGCGGTGTTCGAGAGAGAGCTTTTGGGGTGGCTTTTGTAAAAGGATAAATTGTCGCTTAAACAGAATATCATGTCGCACTATAAAAACACATTTACACAAACACAAACATTGCAAATAACAAATATATTCTACCTTGAAACCGAAAGCGAGGCGTTTCACCAAAATGACAAGAGAAGAATTATTTCAATGGGTAAAACAGGAATATGGCACGGAAGCGGAATATCCGTGGAAGGATTCGAACGCAGTGCTGCGTCGGGCGGATAATGATAAATGGTATGGCGTGATTTTGAGTGTTGCAGGGAGTAAGCTGGGGCTGGAGGATGATAATATCATAGATGTTATAAATCTAAAGAGTGATCCGATGCTGATAGGTTCTTTGCGGGGGCAGAAAGGATATTTTCCGGCATACCATATGAACAAGGAGAAGTGGATCAGTGTTTTGCTGGGGGATGCGGGGCTGGATGAGCCGATTAAAAATTTACTTGCGTTAAGCTATGAGCTGACAGCGCCAAAGAAAAAGAAGAATACTTCCAAATAGGGGGGGGATCTTATGTCAAACTTTGAATTTTTAAAGAATACAAAAGAATATGCATTATTTGCGCCAGCGGTGATGGAAGCGAAGCACACCAGCAAGGATCCGAATATTGGCCGGAAACAGGTTATGCTGTATGCGGACTGTTTAGAGCGGAAGTTTGGCCGCAGACCGATGATGTTTACGACGAATGGATTTGAAACGTATTTCTGGGATGATAAGACTTCTCCACAGCGTCCGGTCAGTGGTATTTTCAGAGTTTATTAACGATCAGTCATTGAACCAACGGCAGATCAATTTTGTTCATAAGATTATTAATCATATGGAGCAGAATGGGTATATGGAGAATGTGGCTGTTTTGCAGAAGCCTCCGTTTGATAAGCCAATTAGTTTTTTAAAGCTGTTTGATGTGAGAACGAGAACAGCGCTTATGAAAGCGATTAATGATGTCCGGGAGAATGCGGTTACAGTGGCGGGATGATGAAAAAATGACAGGAGACTGCGGAGGCAGTCAGTATAGAAGAGTGAAAGAAGCGAACGACTGCGTATTGTGTTAGAAATAGACAGTCGTTTGCTTTTTGAACGTTATTTTTTCTTTTTAAAATATCGCAGTGCCACCGCATACCCATAGAGCACCGCCGGTATAACGATCGTGCAGAACAGCGATGCCAGCAGCAGATTTTCTGCCAGTGGACTGTCCATCAGGGCGAAGATGATGGAAGAGACGTAGAGAGCGATTAGGATAACAGCACCCGTCAGCGCCAAAATGCGTTTTGATTTCATATATGGTATCCTTTCTAATTTTATAACTCTATAAAAAAGAGTGATTGGAATTTGTAATCATTTTTATATTGTTTCAAAGGCAGATTGGATATTGCTGTCTTTGATGAACTGTCTTTTATTTTATTATTATAAAGGATGTAAGAATTTTTTTCTATACTTTTCATTTGCGGTGCGGTAAAATAAGAAGAGATGTGGCAACTGTTCACAGTTTTTTGCTTAATTATGAACAAGAAAGGGGAGGCACACGATGAATTGGAAGAAAAAATTTATGTGGGCAGCATCCTTTTTAGTATCCCTGTTTGTTTGTGGGACAGCGCTGGCGGCAGGTAATGATGCGTCTGCGGACACCCCGGCGCAGGGCAAGGAAGAAAATCAGGTTTACCGGTTCAGTACCGAAAATAATGTCAATGATATAACGGAGACAGAGGCATCGGCGGCAGAAAGTGGCGCGGCTGGTTTTAAAAATAAAGAAATGTATCTGTATGAGGGCGAGTGGGTCGGAGACGGCGAGGACTGGCAGTATCGCCTGACGGATGGCAGCTTTTTGAAAGCGTCCTGGCTGAAATCAAATGGTCACTGGTATTATCTGGGAAAAAGCAGCTATATGCAGCGGGGACTCCGGAAAATTGGCACAAACCGTTATTATTTCGCCGAGAGCGGCGCGATGATGACTGGCTGGATTTATGAGGAAGAGACGGATCAGTGGTATCATGCAAACGAGGATGGGGCACTGACGACCGGCTGGTATCAGGCAGGAAATGCCTGGTATTGGTTTGATTCCAAATGTGTTATGTTCAGCGGCGGAAACCGGATGGTAAACGGGCATAAATATTATTTCTTTGACAATGGTCAGATGGCGGCGGATCAGTACGTGGAACTCAACTACTACGATGCAAATGGACTGCGCGACCGGACGCATGATGTGCGTTTGATGGGAAAACGGCGTCCGTCGGACAGTGAAAAAGAACAGATTACGAAAGAACTGGCAGGCGTGCCAAGAGAGTGGATCAAACGATTTGCAGAATCAGGCTGGGAGCTGATGTACTACACAGATAAGGCATACTTCTCAGCGCCGAAAACAGAGCAGGGTATCTATTTTGTCAATTATGATACAGATGTGCATTACAAGAAAATCAAATTTTCTAAACCGCAGGGACTTGCGATGGCATTCGGCGAGTTCGCTGCGTCGGAACTAAGCGACGAAGAAACCTCACGTGCCCTGACGGATTTCGAGCGGTATCTGGCTGGCAGTGGACTGGTGCAGCCGCTTCCATCCTACTTTGACGATAAGCCGGAGATGCAGTTCGGCAGCTTTTTCGCCGCCTGCTGTGACAAAGATGTCCGAGCTGACATCCGAAAAAACAGTCCGGAATTATACAAATATGTCGTAAAGTTAGGATTCTGGCAGGAAGGACAAAAACCAGACGAAGCCGAAGGAGTCGAGATGAACTCTGATCCGGAATTTGCCGGAAGCGGAGCCGGACCGGCCGGGGATGAATCTTTAAAGGCTAAGAGTGGTCCGGCATCGGAAGTGCCGTAAGAAAACGTGGCGGCAGCAGGAATTTGCCGTATGTAAATGCAAAGCCGCGGCAAATTCCGTTACTGGGCACGTATGCGTGAACAGTAACCACTACTCTGCCAATTCCTCCCACTTCTCATACAATCCCTCTAACTTTGCATTCAGTTCTTCCTTCTCTTTATTCAGTTCCATCAAACGCGGAACATCGGAAAAGACAGTCTCATCGCAGAGAAGCGCATCGATCTCCTGATCGCGGGTTTCAAGGGTGTGGATTTCTTCCTCGACGCGTTTCAATTCATTCTGTTTCTTACGAAGCCGCGTCTGTTCTTCCTTCTGCTGTTTCCAGTCCAATTTGCCGGAGGAAGCGCTGGCTGCCGCTTGAACTGCAGCGGTCACGGCAGAAGCGGACGAAGCAGCAGAGGTACCAGTGCCATTTCCGGAAAGAGCAGTCGGATTTGCGCCTGCCGCAGCGGTCAGATGGCTGGAAGTCCCTGTGTTTCCGGCTCCGGAAGATTTTGCAGAGCGGTTGGCTGCCTGTGCGGCGGAAGCCAGATAGGCTTTCTCCTGCGTCTCCTTCTTTTCCAGATAATAATCGTAGTTTCCAATATAATTAATCAGTGTTCCCATCGTCAGATCGAGAATCCGGGTCGCAGTTTTGTTGATGAAATATCGGTCATGGGAGACGTAGAGAACGGTTCCGGTATAATGAACCAGCGCGTTTTCCAGAATCTCCTTCGAGGCGATATCCAGATGGTTGGTCGGCTCATCGAGGATCAGGAAGTTCGCCTCCGAGAGCATCAGCTTCGCCAGGGAAACACGTCCGCGTTCGCCGCCGCTCAGATCGCGGATGCGCTTAAAGACATCGTCGCCGGTGAAGAGAAATGCCGCCAGCACATTTCGGATCTGCGTGTTGTTCATATCCGGGTAGGTGTCCTGCAGCTCGTCAAAGAGCGTCTTGTCCATGTGCAGAACCTGGTGTTCCTGATCGTAGTAACCGATATGCACCTTGGAACCTAACCGGATCTCGCCGTTGTCCGGGGTCAGAAGACCGTTGATCATCTTGAGAATTGTGGTCTTGCCGGTTCCGTTGTTGCCGATGATGGCGATGCGCTCGCCGCGTTTTATCTCAAAGTTCAGATCCGTGAAGAGTGTCATGCCGTCGAAACTCTTGGCAAGCTCACGGACGGAGAGAACGTCATTTCCGCTGGTGACGCACGGTTCCAGTGTAATGTGCATCGCGTCGTTGATTTCGGTTGGTTTTTCCAGAAGATCCATCTTGGAAAGCATTTTTTCACGGCTCTCGGCGCGCTTGATGGATTTCTCACGGTTAAAGGATTTGAGTTTGGTGATAACCTCCTCCTGATGACGGATCTCCTGCTGTTGGTTTAGGTAAGCCTTGAGCACACCGGCGCGGATGATCGCTTTTTTCTCGCTGTAGGCGGTGTAATTGCCCTGGAAAGAGGTGGCGATGCCGCCGTCCAGCTCGACGATCTTGGTCACGACGCGGTCCAGAAAATAGCGGTCGTGGGCGACGATGATGACCGTCCCGGCGTAGTTCATCAGATAGGTTTCCAGCCACGCGATGGATTCCATGTCGAGGTGGTTGGTCGGCTCGTCCAAAAGGATGATGTCCGGTTTGGAGAGCAGGAGCTTACCGAGGGAGACGCGCGTTTTCTGACCGCCTGAAAGTTCGGAAACCGGTTTGGAAAATTCTTCCTCGACAAAGCCGAGTCCCTTTAAGACACCGGTGATCTCGCTCTGCCATGCGTAGCCGTTTAAAAGTTCAAATTCATGGTTTAAGCGGCTGTAAGTGTTGAGCATCGTCTCGAGCTTTTCGCCCTCGGCGTGCTTCATCTGGAGTTCCAGCGTGCGGATCTGCTGTTCCATTTCCAGAATCGGACGTTTGACCTCCAGAAGAGAGTCATAAATGGTGGTCTGGCTGTGCAGATCCTGGTGCTGTGCCAGGTAACCGAGGGTTTTGCCCTTGGCGATGGTCACGGAGCCCTCGTCCGCTGCGAGTTCTCCGACAATTATTTTTAAAAGAGTCGATTTACCGGCTCCGTTGATGCCGACGATGGCGGCTTTTTCGTGATCTTCTACATGAAACGATACGTGTTTGAGGATTTCCTCCGTACCGAATGCTTTTGAAATATTGCTGCAAGATAAAATCATAGATTCCTCCTGTGGTTGTATCCATGTATTTCGGTTAAAAAATATACCGTCAATCTTAAATTATAATATAAATAAAGAAGCAATGCAAGAATGAGAACGGTTAATGGCTGTTTCTGGTCAGAAAATTTTGCGAAATACAATGTAAAATCCCTCATATGAAATAAAAAAATTGACAATTATTTATCATATGACTATAATAAATTTATCAGATTGTCCGAAGGTTTGCGTAAACCATATGGACAACGTTATAGGAAAGAAAGGTGGAAGAAAGCCGTGGAACAGAAAGAGATATCTAAAGCGGTCATTTCTAGGCTACCCAGATACTATCGTTACTTGGGCGAATTGCTCGAGGAGGGAGTAGAGAGAATCTCATCGAATGATTTGAGTATCCGCATGAAGGTGACAGCGTCCCAGATTCGTCAGGATCTGAACAATTTCGGCGGATTTGGTCAGCAGGGATATGGTTATAATGTAAAGTATTTATATTCGGAGATTGCCCGGATTCTGGGAATTGACCGTCAGCATAACCTAATTATTATCGGTGCGGGAAATCTGGGTCAGGCGATCGCGAATTATACAAATTTTGAGCGGCGTGGTTTTTTAATCAAAGGCATGTTTGATGTGAATCCGCGTCTGGTCGGCCTGGTAGTCCGTGGAGTGGAGATCCGCGGTATTGAGGATCTGGAACAGTTTATCAAGGACAATGAAGTGCAGATCGCAGCGCTGACGATTCCGAAGTCGAAAGCACCGGAGATTGCGGATCGGCTTGTCAAAGCCGGAATCAAGGCGATCTGGAATTTTGCCCATACAGATTTACAGGTTCCAGATGACGTTGTGGTGGAAAATGTCCATCTGTCGGAGAGCCTGATGCGCCTTTCTTACCGCGTATGCAGTATGCAGGATCAGAAAGCGAGAGAAGAAGCGCAGAGAAAGCAGGAAGAGGCAGCTGGTGCCGGAGAAATAAAATGATCGTCGGAATTGGTACGGATCTGGTAGAGATAGAGCGAATCAAAAAAGCCTGTGAAAAAGAGGCTTTTTTGGTGCGTGTATATACAGAAGAAGAGCGTCGGCAGGCTGGGGGAAATGCGTCCCGGCTCGCCGGCGATTTTGCGGTAAAAGAGGCAGTCTCGAAGGTGTTTGGAACAGGCTTTCGGGGCTTTGGACTGCTGGATATAGAAGTGCTCCGGGACGAGTTTGGAAAACCGTGGGTGCAGCTTCACGGGGGAGCGAAGAAACTTGCGGACAGCCTGAAAATCACCCGGATTCACGTGTCGATCACGAATACAGGCAGTCTTGCATCCGCTTACGCAGTCGGAGAGGGGGAATGGAAATGAGACGTCTGGTGACAGGAAAACAGATGAAAGAGATAGATGGATATGCAATCCGGAAAGTGGGGATACCCTCTCTGGTACTGATGGAGCGAGCGGCGCTGGCGGTTGCAGACGAGATGGAAAAACGGTATGGGAAGCTTTCAGGGCAGAGGCTTCTGGTATTTTGCGGAACGGGCAATAACGGTGCGGACGGCGCGGCGCTGGCTAGGATTCTCTTTCTGCGCGGCGCGCTTCCGACGGTTCTCACGGTCGGTGACAAGGCGCACTGGACGGGGGAGATGACCTGCCAGGTGGCGATTGACCGGAATCTGGGGATCCCGGTGGAGGCGTTTGAAAATTATGTGCCGGGGCATGTGGAGATCATGGTGGATGCGATCTTTGGTGTGGGTCTTTCCAGAGAGGTCGGCGGTGAATTTGCCGAGGCGATCCGTTTTATGCGGGAGCAGGAGCCAAAGGCGGTAGTTGCGGTTGATATTCCGTCCGGCGTCAGCTCAGAGACGGGGGCGGCGCTTGGCGAGGCAGCTGAGGCGGATCTGACCGTTACTTTCGGCTATGAAAAGCTGGGAATGGTGTTCTATCCGGGACGGAAGCTGTGCGGCGAGATTGTGATTGCCGACATCGGGTTTCCGGCGTATACAAAATATGAAGGGCATACCTATTTTGCCTATGATCCGGAGGATCAGAACCAGATCCCGAAACGGCGGGCAGACGCCAACAAGGGAACGTATGGAAAAATCCTGATCGCAGCCGGTTCGGAGGGGATGTGCGGCGCAGCGTATTTGAGCGCCCTGGCTGCGTACCGGATGGGCGCGGGACTTGTGAAGATCCTGACCGTCCGGGCAAATGTGCCGATTCTGCAAAATCTCCTTCCAGAGGCGATCCTGACGCCGTATGATCCGGAACAGGCACAGACGGATCCGGCAGGTTTTAAGAGTCTGGTGGAACAGGAGTGCGGCTGGGCGAGCGCGATCGTGCTGGGACCGGGACTGGGAAAGGAAGCCCATGTCGCAAGTCTGGTGCAGAACGTGCTGCTTTCCGCCTATGTGCCGATCATTGTGGATGCGGATGGATTAAATGCTGTCGCACAGCATCCGCATTTGTCCGGGTATTTTACGGAAAATGTGATCGTTACTCCGCATCTGGGAGAGATGGCGCGTCTGACGGGACGCTCGATTGAGGATCTGAAACGGGATCTGGTCGAGTCAGCGGTGCGGTATGGCGAAGAAAAAGGCGTGACCTGCGTGCTCAAGGATGCCGTGACGGTGACGGCGGGGCGCGATGGCAATGTGTATATCGGCGACAGCGGCTGCGCCGCGATGGCAAAGGGCGGTTCCGGCGATGTGCTGACCGGTGTGATTGCCGGGCTTCTGGCGCTGGGATTTTCAGAGGATGAAGCGGCGGCGCTCGGCGTGTTCCTGCACGGAAGAGCCGGGGCGGCAGCTGCCTGTAAAAAGGGAGAGCATTCCGTGCTGGCAAGAGATATCGCGGACTGTCTGCTTGAAAAGATAGATTGAAAATAAAAAGGAAGACAAAAAGATGGAAAAAGCATATACAATGGCAGAAGAACCATATACCCGGATTTATGCGCGGATTGACCTGGATGCGATTGTGAAAAATATGGAGGCGATGCGCGAAAATCTTCCGGCAAAAACGAAGATGATCGGCGTGGTTAAGACGGATGGTTACGGTCACGGGGCTGTCCCGGTGGCGAAGACGATCGCGCCGTTTGTCTGGGGCTATGCGGTGGCAACCTTGGAGGAAGGACAGAACCTGCGCCGCCACGGCATTGACAAACCGATTCTGGTGCTTGGCAGCACGCACCCGCGCCATTTTGCGGAATTGATTGAGGGCGATATCCGTCCAGCGATCTTTGAGGAAGACAAGGCAGAGCTGCTCTCAAAACTTGCGGTTTCGATGGGAAAGACGGCGAAAATGCATATTGCGCTCGATACCGGCATGGGACGAATCGGATTTCACCCGGATGAAAATAGCCTGAAAGAGATAGAGCGGATTGCAAAGCTTCCGGGCATTGAGATCGAGGGAATGTTTACACATTTTGCGCGTGCTGACGAGGCGGATAAGGCATTTACCCATTTACAGTATGAGCGGTACCAGAAATTCCATGAAGGTCTGGAAAATGCAGGCGTTCATATTCCGATGTGCCACTGTGCGAACAGCGCGGCGATCATGGAACTGCCGCGGATGGGACTGGATGCGGCGAGAGCCGGTATCACGGTATACGGTCTGTATCCGTCGGATGAGGTAGAGCGAAACATGAAGATTTACCCGGCGATGGAGATCCGCAGCTTTATTACTTATGTTAAGGAAGTGGAGCCGGGCACGCCGATCAGCTACGGCGGAACCTTTGTGACGGATCGTCCGATGCGGATCGCGACGATTGGCGCCGGATACGGCGATGGCTATCCGAGAAATCTCTCTGGAAAGGGTTATGTCCTGATTCATGGACACCGCGCACCGATTCTGGGACGCGTCTGCATGGATCAGTGCATGATCGATGTGACCGATATCCCGGAGGCTGCTGAGGACACGCGGGTAACGCTGGTCGGACGCGACGGGGACGACGAGATCACGATGGAAGAGCTGGCGGAATGGAGTGGCGGTTTCCACTATGAGATCCCATGCGTGCTTGGAAAACGTGTGCCGCGCGTGTACGTGAGAGGTGGAAAGATCGTCGGGAAAAAGGATTATAATGATGATCGGTATGAGGATTTTATGGAGTAAAGCCGGCGTTTGAACCATTTAGAAAAAGGATTCATAAGATAAAGTAGATAGCTTCGGCAAAGCCGGGAACCTGGACTGCCGGATGCATTTATGGGACGACCCGCGTATAGGCGGTGTAAATCTGTCCATACTAACGGTATAAACGGACTGTGGAGCTGTGAAAGTACAAAGCAGTTATTTATATCTTAAAATAGTTTGGACGGAGTGTGAATCGAGTGGTTATCAGACGAGGAGATATTTATTACGCAGATTTAAGACCGGTCATCGGCTCAGAGCAGGGCGGCGTCCGCCCGGTGCTGGTCATCCAGAATGATATCGGCAACAAGCACAGCCCGACCGTGATCTGCGCGGCGATCACATCAAAGATGAACAAAGCCAAGCTGCCGACGCATGTGGAATTAAATACGCGCCGCTGTGCGATGGTGAGGGATTCGGTCATTTTACTGGAACAACTCCGTACGATCGATAAGCAGCGGCTGAAAGAGAAAATCTGTCATATCGACGGGGCGCTTTTACAGGAAGTGGACCGTGCGCTGAAGGTCAGTCTGGAACTGGATACATAAAATCAGCCGCGAACCCCTTGTCAAGCATACAGAATGGTGTTAAAATAGTTAAGATGCAGCTTTTTAGTGCCGAAATCGGCGTGATATAAAAGCTGATGAGCGAAAAGATACAACAAAGAAGATAGAAAGAGGAGTGTTATTTTATGTCAGGACATTCAAAGTTCGCCAATATTAAGCACAAAAAAGAGAGAAACGACGCAGCAAAGGGAAAAATCTTTACCGTTATCGGTCGTGAGATTGCCGTAGCTGTTAAGGAAGGCGGTTCGGATCCGGCAAACAACAGCCGTCTGCGTGATGTGATTGCAAAAGCAAAAGCGAACAATATGCCGAACGATACCATCGATCGCGGTATCAAGAAAGCAGCCGGAGATGCAAACTCTGTCAATTACGAGAATCTTACATATGAGGGATATGGTCCGAATGGCGTCGCTATCATCGTAGATACCCTGACCGACAACAAGAACCGTACCGCAGCGAATGTCCGCAGCGCATTTACCAAGGGCGGCGGAAACGTAGGTACTCCGGGCAGCGTGTCCTTTATGTTTGATAAAAAAGGTCAGATCATCATCGACAAAGAAGAGTGCGAGATGGATCCGGATGAGCTGATGATGCTTGCACTGGATGCAGGAGCTGAGGATTTCTCTGAGGAGGAGGACAGCTACGAAGTGATCACCGCACCGGAAGATTTCTCTGCAGTCCGCGAGGCGCTGGAGAAGGCTGGCGTTCCGATGATGGAAGCAGACGTTACCATGATTCCGCAGAACTGGGTAGAGCTTACCGATGAGGAATCCATCAAAAAGATGCAGAGAATCCTGGATCTTCTGGATGAGGATGATGACGTACAGGCTACTTACCATAACTGGGATGAGTAATTGATATCATATTTGATATAGATTTAAAAAAATAAAGATACGATTCATATAAAAACTGTCGCTGGAATACAATGGCGGGCTGGACTTTTCAAAGAAGAGGGCTGGCAGCCGGATGTATTTGGCGGCAGTTTTTGTGTAATAGGAATTTCCTTGGAGACACATTCGTTTTTATTTTGCAAATTTTATGGAAGCATTAAAGAAAAAAATACCATGTCCGGCAGCAATAAACTTGCCTGAACATGGTATTTACTCGTATTTTATCTACTAGTTGCTTGTATAATGATAGCTGTCTAACAGCTGTGCCTTCATATGCCACAGCTCGTTGGAGAGATCCACATGAATCTCATGCGGGTTTACCAGACGGCGGGACTCATCCCACAGCGTCTCCTGTTCTTTCTTGCAGTATTCGCGGATGTCCATAACCTTTGGAGACTCGTAAACGCATTTGCCGTTTTTGAAGATTGGAACGAGAAGTTCGCGCATGGTGTAGGTGCCCGGCGCGAGGTGTGTCTTTTTCCATGTCTCGATCGGATCGAAGAGCAGAAGGGAATTCTTCTCATCGAACTCTTCATCCACGAGACAGATCAGATCTGCGATAATCTTGCCAGTCTCCTTGTCATAGATTCGCTGGATGGTCTTGTTGCCCGGATTGGTAACCTTTTCTGTATTTTCCGAAAGCTTGATCTTCGGGATAAATTTGCCTGTGTGACGGTCCTTGATGGCAGCCAGCTTATAAACGCCGCCGAAGGAAGGGCAGTCCTTGGAGGTGATGAGGTTTGTGCCGACACCCCAGGACGTGATGGCAGCGCCCTGAATCTTCAGGCTGTCGATCAGGTATTCATCCAGATCGTTGGAGGCGGAGATGACTGCATCCGGGAATCCGGCGTCATCCAGCATCTTGCGGGCTTTCTTGGAAATATATGCAAGGTCGCCGCTGTCGAGGCGGATGCCGTAGAAAGTCAGCGGGATACCGGCGTCGCGCATCTCCTGGAAGACGCGGATCGCGTTCGGAACACCGGAACCCAGGGTATCATAGGTATCGGCTAACAGGATGCAGGCACTCGGATAGAGCTTTGCATAAGCGCGGAACGCAGTCAGCTCATCCGGGAAACTCATGATCCAGCTGTGTGCGTGGGTTCCCTTGACCGGAACGTCAAATAGTTTTCCGGCCAGTACATTGGAAGTGCCGATACAGCCGGCGATCATGGCAGCGCGGGCGCCATAGGTACCGGCGTCAGCACCCTGCGCGCGGCGAAGCCCAAACTCCATGATTCCGTCCCCGCGTGCGGCGAAGACGATACGGGAGGTTTTGGTCGCGATCAGGCTCTGGTGGTTGATGATATTTAAGATGGCAGTCTCAACCAGCTGTGCTTCCATGATCGGCGCGATGACCTTGACGAGGGGCTCACGCGGAAAGACAACAGTGCCTTCCGGGATTGCGTAGATGTCACCCGAAAATTTGAAATTGTGAAGATATTCGAGGAAATCTTCATCAAAAATGCCGAGTCCGCGTAAGTATTCGATGTCGGCATCATCGAAGTGAAGATTTTTCACATAGTCAATGACCTGCTCTAAGCCGGCGCAGATGGAAAACGCATTTCCATCCGGGTTTGTGCGGTAGAACGCATCAAAAATGACGGTTTCGTTGGCATCTTTCTCCCGGAAATAGCCCTGCATCATCGTCAGTTCATACAGGTCGGTCAATAGGGTAAGGTTTCTTGGCTCCATAATATTCTCCTTTGTTGCGAAAGACGGCTGCGGGCACGCCCTTCTTTTTATATATAGTATACTTCATTGTTTATATTTGCAATGAATGTCTGTGTCTGTTTTTTAAAGTAAATACAGACATATTTTATATACTATACCATAAAATCAGGGGAATGGCAAAATAATGATAATTTTATAACATGTGAATCATATCCGAAACATTCCTTGACAACCATCTGGAAAAAAGATACAATGTCCATGTTAGTGATTTGATTACTAATTACGATAGGAAAAGCAATGATGGAGACAGTAGCGCCGCACGGAAAGCGGGAGCGAGGCAGGGACGGTGAGAGCCTGCTGTGAGTAAAGCGGATGCGAAGATCACTCCGGAGCTTCGGGCTGAACCATTTTTGGAAGTCTGAGCGCCGTTTCTGACAGCGCCCGGAAGGAAAATTCAGTAAGTACCGACGGTTTCCTCCGTTATAGGGAGCGCATATAAAGGTATGCAGTAATAGGTGGTTAAAAGCAAGTGGGCCCTTGTCCTGTTACAGGATGGGTCCATTTTTATTTCATAGAAAAAGACATTCTATGAAATAAAAACTTTATTTCATATTTTTAGGAGGAATTTATCATGTACAACAAAGTTCCGGCAAACATGAATTTCGTGGAACGTGAAAAGAACATTGAGAAGTTCTGGGAAGATGAGCAGATTTTTAAGAAGAGTATCGACAGCCGTAAGCAGGGACCGACCTATACATTCTATGACGGACCGCCTACCGCAAACGGCAAGCCGCACATCGGACACGTGCTGACCCGTGTTATCAAGGATATGATTCCGAGATACCGCGCGATGAAGGGCTACATGGTTCCGAGAAAGGCTGGATGGGATACCCACGGTCTTCCGGTTGAGCTGGAAGTAGAGAAGATGCTGGGACTGGACGGCAAGGAGCAGATTGAGCAGTATGGTCTGGAACCGTTCATCGAGCACTGTAAAGAGAGTGTCTGGAAATACAAAGGAATGTGGGAAAAATTCTCCAACACCGTTGGTTTCTGGGCAGACATGGAGCATCCGTATGTTACCTACCACAACAGCTTCATTGAGTCTGAGTGGTGGGCATTAAAAGAAATCTGGAACAAGGGACTTCTTTATAAGGGCTTCAAGATCGTACCGTACTGCCCGCGCTGCGGCACCCCGCTGTCCAGCCATGAGGTGGCACAGGGATATAAGGACGTCAAAGAGCGTTCTGCGATTGCTAAATTCCCGGTAAAGGGCGAAGATGCATACATTCTTGCATGGACGACCACCCCGTGGACACTTCCGTCCAACGTGGCGCTCTGTGTAAATCCGGACGAGACATATGTAAAGGTAAAAATGAAAGAGGATGGCACGGTTTATTATATGGCGCAGGCGCTGTGTGATACCGTTCTGGGCGAGGGCACTTACGACGTCCTGGAAACCTTTGTCGGAAAAGATCTGGAATATAAAGAGTATGAGCCATTATTTGACTATGCCGTAGCAACCTGTGAAAAACAGCATAAGAAAGCATTCTACATTGTCTGCGATAATTATGTAACACTGACCGATGGTACCGGTGTCGTACACATCGCGCCGGCATTTGGTGAGGATGACTCCAAGGTCGGCAGAAAATATGACCTTCCGTTCGTACAGTTGGTAGACGGCAAGGGCGAGATGACGAAGGAGACTCCGTGGGCTGGTATGTTCTGCAAGAAAGCCGATCCGGAGGTTCTGAAAGCATTAAGAGAAAGCGGACTTCTGTTCTCTGCACCGGTATTTGAGCATAGCTACCCGCACTGCTGGCGCTGCGATACACCACTTATCTACTATGCACGTGAATCCTGGTTCATCAAGATGACCGCAGTCAAGGATGACCTGATCCGCAACAACAACACGATCAACTGGATTCCGGAGAGCATCGGTAAAGGGCGTTTCGGCGACTGGCTGGAGAATGTCCAGGACTGGGGCGTGAGCCGTAACCGTTACTGGGGTACTCCATTAAATATCTGGGAGTGCGAGTGCGGCTGTCAGCACGCGATCGGAAGCCAGGCAGAATTAAAATCTATGAGCCCGAACTACACGGACGTTGTGAAAAAATATGCAAAAGAGATGGATCAGGAGGCAAATGGAGAGGTTGAGCTTCACCGCCCATTCATCGATGATGTGACGATCACCTGCCCGAAGTGCGGCAAACAGATGCACCGTGTACCGGAGGTTATCGACTGCTGGTTTGATTCCGGTTCCATGCCATTTGCACAGCATCATTATCCATTTGAAAATAAAGAACTGTTTGAGCAGCAGTTCCCGGCAGATTTCATCTCCGAGGCGGTTGATCAGACGCGTGGATGGTTCTACTCCCTGTTAGCTATCTCGACCCTGATCTTTAACAAGGCGCCGTACAAGAATGTTATCGTTCTGGGGCATGTCCAGGATGAGAACGGACAGAAGATGAGTAAGTCCAAGGGCAACGCGGTTGACCCGTTCGATGCACTGCAGACTTACGGCGCTGACGCGATCCGCTGGTATTTCTACATTAACAGTGCACCGTGGCTGCCGAACCGTTTCCACGGAAAAGCCGTTATCGAGGGACAGAGACGTTTCATGGGTACTCTCTGGAATACCTATGCATTCTTTGTACTCTATGCGAATATTGATAATTTTGACGCAACCAAATATACGCTGGAATATGATAAACTTCCAGTTATGGACAAATGGCTGCTGTCCAAGTTAAACAGCCTCATCAAAGAGGTGGACGACGATCTGGGCAACTACCGCATCCCGGAGGCTGCAAGAGCGCTTCAGGATTTCGTCGATGATATGAGTAACTGGTATGTCAGAAGAAGCCGTGAGCGTTTCTGGGCGAAGGGCATGGAGCAGGATAAGATCAATGCATACATGACACTCTACACTGCACTGGTAACCGTAGCGAAGGTAGCGGCTCCGATGATTCCGTTCATGACCGAAGATATTTACCAGAATCTGGTTCGCAGTCTGGATAAAGAGGCACCGGAGAGCATCCATCTGTGCGACTTCCCGGTTGCAAATGAGGCGCACATCGACAAGGATCTGGAAGCGAAAATGGAAGAAGTCCTGAAGGTTGTCGTTCTGGGTCGTGCAGCAAGAAATACTGCTAACATCAAGAACCGTCAGCCGATCGGACGTATGTTCGTGAAGGCAGAGACCGCTCTGCCGGAGTTCTATCAGGAAATCATCCAGGATGAGCTGAATGTGAAGAAGGTAGAGTTCACGGATGATGTCCGTGCATTTACCTCCTACAGCTTCAAGCCACAGCTTCGTACCGTTGGACGCAAGTATGGCAAGTATGTAAACGAGATCAAAGAGATTCTTGCAGGTCTGGACGGAAATCAGGCGATGGATACCTTAAATGAAACCGACCTTTTAAGCTTTGAGACGCAGGACGGTACAAAGGTAGAGCTGGCAAAAGAAGATCTTCTGATTGATATGGCACAGGTACCGGGCTTTGTATCTGAGGGCGACAATTTCGTTACCGTTGTTCTGGATACTAATCTGACACCGGAACTCATCGAAGAGGGCTTTGTCCGTGAGATCATCAGTAAGATTCAGACGATGCGTAAGGAAGCCGGTTTTGAGGTAATGAACCATATCAACGTCTTCCAGGACGGAAATGATAAACTTGCAGAAATTTTAAAGAACCATACAGAGGAAATCAAGAAAGAGGTTCTGGCTGATAATATCCTGATTGGCACCATGGGCGGATACACAAAAGAGTGGGATATCAATGGCGAAAAAGGTATGTTTGGTGTTGAAAAAACGACTGACTGATGTGTCTGACGGGAAACTGTGATACTACGAATATTAGGAGGACAGGATGCGCGAGATCAGCAAAGAAGAGTTTAAAAAGAGTGTTATCGAAAATGTAAAGAACCAGTACCGCAGAACGATCGACGAGGCGACACCGCAGCAGATATTCCAGGCTGTGTCCTATGCGATCAAGGATGTGATTATCGACGACTGGATTGCAACCCAGAAGCAGTTTGACGAGACAGGCGCAAAGAAGGTATATTACCTTTCTATGGAGTTTCTGATGGGACGTGCGCTTGGTAACAATATCATCAACCTGGGTGCGAAAAAAGCAGTGAAGGAAGCACTGGAAGAGCTGGGTTTTGACCTCAATGCGATTGAGGATCAGGAGCCGGATCCGGCACTTGGAAACGGCGGTCTGGGGCGTCTGGCAGCATGTTTTCTGGATTCCCTGGCAACTCTTGGTTATCCGGCTTACGGCTGCGGCATCCGTTACCATTACGGTATGTTCAAGCAGAAAATTAAAGACGGCTACCAGGTGGAGGTGCCGGATGAGTGGCTGAAAAACGGTTATCCGTTCGAGCTTCGCCGCCCGGATTATGCGACCGAGGTTAAATTTGGCGGTTATGTCAAGACCGAGTGGGACGGTGAGCGCAACCATTTTGTACAGGAAGGTTATCAGTCTGTTCTGGCAGTTCCGTATGATATGCCGATTGTCGGCTACGGCAACAACGTAGTCAACACCCTGCGTATCTGGGATGCACAGCCGATCGACACGTTCAGCCTTTCTGCATTTGACAAGGGTGATTACCAGAAGGCGGTCGAGCAGGAGAATCTGGCGAAGAACCTGGTTGAGGTCCTTTATCCGAACGACAACCACTATGCGGGTAAAGAGCTGCGTCTTAAACAGCAGTATTTCTTCATTTCTGCCAGTTTACAGGTTGCTCTGAAGAAATTCAAAGAGACAAACGATGATATTCACAAACTGCCGGAGAAGATCGTATTCCAGATGAACGATACGCATCCGACCGTGGCAGTTGCTGAGCTGATGCGCCTGCTCCTGGATCAGGAAGGCTTAAACTGGGATGAAGCGTGGGGTATCACAACAAAATGTTGTGCATACACCAACCACACTATCATGGCAGAGGCGCTGGAAAAATGGCCGATCGAGCTGTTCTCCCGCCTGCTTCCGCGTGTATACCAGATTGTGGAAGAGATCAACCGCCGTTTTCTGATCGAGGTACAGAATAAGTACCCGAATAACTACGAGAAAGTTAAAAAGATGGCGATCATCTTTGACGGTCAGGTCAAGATGGCGCATCTGGCGATCGTAGCCGGATATTCCGTCAACGGTGTGGCAAAACTTCACACCGAGATTCTGAAAAATCAGGAGCTGAAAGATTTCTACGAGATGATGCCGGAGAAATTTAACAATAAGACAAACGGTATCACCCAGCGTCGTTTCCTGCTGCATGGCAATCCGCTTCTGGCAGACTGGATCACGGAGCAGATTGGCGACGAGTGGATTACCGATCTTCCGCACCTGGCAAAATTAAAAGTATACGTCGATGATCCGAAATTCCAGCAGGAATTTATGAACATCAAGTACCAGAATAAACTGCGCCTGGCAAAATACATCAAGGAGCACAACGGCATCGACATTGATCCGCGTTCCATTTTCGATGTACAGGTAAAACGTCTCCATGAGTACAAGAGACAGCTTTTAAATATCCTTCATGTAATGTACCTGTATAACCAGCTCAAAGACAATCCAAACATGGATATGGTTCCGAGAACCTTTATCTTTGGTGCGAAAGCAGCGGCAGGTTACCAGATTGCCAAGAAGACGATCAAACTGATTAACTCCGTAGCAGATGTTATCAACAATGATAAATCCATCAATGGTAAGCTGAAGGTTGTGTTTATCGAAGATTACCGCGTTTCCAACGCAGAATTGATTTTTGCGGCAGCGGATGTCAGCGAGCAGATTTCCACCGCCAGCAAGGAGGCGTCCGGTACCGGCAACATGAAGTTCATGCTGAACGGTGCGCTGACGCTGGGCACGATGGATGGTGCGAACGTGGAGATCGTCGAGGAGGTAGGCAAGGAGAACGCATTTATCTTCGGTCTGAGCGCTGACGAGGTTATCAATTATGAGAACAACGGCGGTTACAACCCGGAGGAGATCTTCAACACCGACCAGGATATCCGCCGCGTGCTGATGCAGCTCATCAACGGCTACTATTCACCGCAGGATCCGGAGCTGTTCCGCGATATTTACAATTCTCTGTTAAATACAAAGAACAGTGCCAAGGCAGATACCTACTTCATCCTGAAAGATTTCCGTTCCTATGCGGAAGCACAGAAACGCGTCGAGGCAGCTTATCGTGACGAGAACTGGTGGGCGAGAGCAGCCATGCTCAACACAGCAAGCGCTGGTAAATTCTCCTCTGACCGTACCATCGAGGAGTATGTGCGCGACATCTGGCATCTGGAGAAGATCCATGTGGACGATGATGATGTAAAGGCACTGTAAAAGGAGTAAAAAGAGGGAGGACACACTATGAGAGGATACAGAAAAAGACCGGGGACACAAGGATTTTCGGTTCCTCTTGTGGGTGCTTCCCTCTTTTTTATCATTTCGCTGTTTTTGTTTGCTTCTTATAAAAACAGCGCCTATCAGCAGGCGAAAAAGGAAATCTATTCGCTTTATACGGCGAACCGGGCGTTTGATCTGGATGAGGTGTATCAGGACGGTCTGACGGCGATCTACGCGAAAGAGTATGGAAAGACGGCAACCGAGGCTGGATGTGAGGCGCTGGAGCAGACGGGGCTTCCGTATGTTCTTTTATTATCGCAGTTTTCCACACCGGTGGAACGCGTGTATGTGACTAACTGTCAGCTGAGCGAGATGGGGCGGGAGAAGAAGGCGCGGACGTATGACTACACGGTTTCGGTGCGTTTCTGTCTGGAAAAAGGCGATGAGGTGCTGGCACCGGAGAAGACGATGGACTTTCATGGAACTGTGGTGATGAAGAAAAAGGGATGGTTCCGCTGGCTGCTGGATGGTGTGACGCTGGGGGAGTAAAAGAATGATAGAGGGGAAACTGGAAGAGACTGCAAAGGGCGGCGGAGGAAAAGCCGGAGCGTAGACTTGTGATATTTTTTGAGTGCCTGTCATAAGATAAGGAAGGCAGAGAAAAGAAGCAGGTTTGTAAGGCATTGAAACCATAAGTTTACTGGTATGGCAAAACAGAAAATGCGTGAAACCGTACTGGAACAGTCAAAACAGGAGAACCGAAATGAAGAAGAGAACTGCCGCCGTACTGGCGGCTTTTTTGATCCCATATATCACAACACTGGCAGTTTCCGGGCGTGTGCAGGGGGCGGATGGAGGAAAAATCGGAGGAAATTCAGATAGAACATCTGGAGGGGGAAGTCAGACGGATGATCGGCAGATCCTTCTGGATCGGGAGGATGTCGGCCGCAACAACGGAACCGGGTATGCTGTCCCACTGGAAGAATATCTGATCGGTCTGACTGCAGTGCAGATTCCGGACGGCTATCCGAAGGAGGCAGTCAAGGCGCAGGCAATTCTGGCGCGGACGGCGCTGTACCGGGAGATGGACGGGGCAGATTCGATCGAGGAATCGGCGTTAGATATGGATTATCTGGAGCCGGAGCAGATCGAGAGCCGGTTTGAGGCGGCTGGAATGCCGGAATATTACCAGGCGATCTGTGGGGCGGTGCGGGAGAGCGCAGGACAGACGGCGATATGGGATGGGAATTATATTGAGCCGCTGTTTCATGCAGTGAGTGCGGGGCGGACGCGCGAAGGGGATGAGGCGCATCCGTATCTGGCGTCGGTTGCGGCAAAGGAGGATGAGGGCGCTGGCGGCTACCTGACGCGGCAGGGCATGACACGGGAAGAACTGAAAAAACGTCTGGAAGAAGGACTGAATGCATTGGGAGAACACCCGGATCTGGAAAATCTGGAAGAAGATCGGATTCTGGAGGAGATTCAGATCGTGAAACGGGACAGCGCCGGTTATGTGGAAACAGTGCAGATTGGGGCGGAGACGTACAGCGGGGACGCGGTGCGCTATGCGTTAGGCGTGCCGTCGCCAGCTTTTTCCCTCGAGGAAGACGGGGACGAAATCCGCTGTGTTACTTATGGGCGCGGGCATGGTTACGGGTTGTCGCAGTACGGGGCGGGACTCATGGCGGAGAATGGGAGTAGCGCGGAAGAAATTTTAAAGCATTATTTTAAAAATATTCAAATCGTTTCTGAATAAAACGATTCACTTCGGCAAGACTAATACCGAGGTGATAAACGTGAAAAATAAAGTAAGACAGTTATTCAGGGACAAACTTGTTCTGGTAATGACAGTGCTTGGTCTGCTGACAATCGTAGCCGCAGCAGGAACCGTAAAAATTCGAAAAGATAATGCGCAGGATGGAAGAAATCCGTATCTGGATGTGCCGCAGACGGAGGGAATCCTGGCGGAAGAGATGCCGCAGAACCGTTTAGAAGAAAACGACGGACAGGCGGAAACACGCGCACAGGTGGCAGGAAGTTCGGATGCCTCGTATTCGGTCAATAACCGGGATGAAGCCGATCAGAAGCCGATGGAGGAGGAAAAAGAGAGCAGTCTGGGAGCCGGAGCAGCTGCCGCACGCGCACTTTCCTACAATGGAACCGATCGCTTAAGCTGGCCGGTCCAGGGCAATGTAATTCTCGATTACAGCATGGATTCGACCATCTATTTTCCGACGCTCGATCAATACAAATGCAATCCGGCGCTCATTATCCAGGGCGATGTGAGTGAACCGGTCGCCGCACCCGCCGAGGCGCAGGTAACCGAAGTCGGTTCCAATGAGGAGATCGGCAATTATGTTGTGCTGGATCTGGGAAGCGGCTACACGGCAGTCTGTGGACAGCTCAAAGACGTTCAGGTGGCGCAGAAGCAGTATGTGGCAAAAGATACGACGCTCGGATATGTGGCAGAGCCGACCAAATACTATTCGATTGAGGGAAATAACGTATATTTCGAGCTGATGCACGACGGAGAACCGGTGGATGCACTGGATTATCTGGAATGATAGGCTGAAATGCTGTTTATGATGCGCCTTGCAGTCTGGTTCTGGCTGTGGCAGAAATTGGAAATGAAGGGATAAGTTTGTGTTTTGTGACAGGTGGTTTTGAAACAGAAAGCTGCTGTATGAAAACATGAAGACAGGGAATTTTGTTGATTTGAAGCAAGGCGGGCAGCTAATTTGCTCTGCCTTGTTTTTCTGCCAATATTTGATATACTATAGGTAAAGTATGAATATTTTCAAAGATCAAAGGCTGTCAATGTAGGTTATAAATAAAAGTTACTATAAATTGAACGATTTAATAAGGAGGACAAAGATGGAACAGGAATTGTTGAAGAATAATTTTGAACGTCACGGATTTAAAACGAGTTTCTTTGATACAAAGGAGGCTGCGTTGGACTATCTGAAAGATCAGATTTCCGGGAAAAAAGTTGCGATAGGCGGAAGCGTGACGGCACAGGAGATGGGACTTTATGAAGCACTTTCCGAGAAAAATGAGGTGATCTGGCACTGGAAAAAGGCAGGGCGCGAGACGCTTATGGAAGCGAGAAGTGCCGAGGTGTACATAACCAGCGCCAATGGTGTTTCCAAAACCGGAGAACTGGTCAATATCGATGGAACCGGAAACCGCGTGTCGCAGACCTTATTCGGACCGGAAAAAGTATATTTTGTCATTGGAAACAATAAAGTCTGTCCGGATTTGACATCTGCGATGGAACGTGCAAAACAGATCGCAGCACCGAAGAACGCAGCCCGTCTGCAGGTCCAGACCCCGTGTGCGAAAACGGGCGTTTGCGTAGACTGCAACAGCCCGGCACGGATTTGCCATTCGATCGTGATCCTGGAGCGTCCGAGCAATGGGATGGAAGTAGAGGTTGTGTTTGTGGATGAGGAGATGGGTTATTAGGAGCGGAATATAGTTACTGGTCACGGGTATGAACAGTACCGATTATAGAAAAATTTGATGGAAAAATAAGGATTTCTTTATATCTTTTTTGGACGGATTTGGTATAATCAAGAAGAACGAAGGCAGATTTGAACGAAAATATACAAAATCTACAGATACGTATGGGGGACGTATGGGGAAAGATGAAAGGAGAACAGGTAAACCATGAATATATTATTTTTTCTGACACCGAAAAGTGAAGTCATTTATGTGAATGAGGAGGACACGGTTGGGCAGGCAATGGATACGATGGAAAAGTACAAGTATTCTGCGGTGCCGATCATCACGAAGGCAGGGCGTTACGCAGGAACATTAACCGAGGGCGATCTGCTGTGGGGACTCAAAAATAAGACAGATCTGGTGCAGAAAGGACTGGAAAAAGTGCGGATCACTGAGATTCCACGCCGTTCCGATAATCAGCCGGTACTTGTCAATGCGGATATGGAAGATCTTCTGGGAAAGATCATGAACCAGAATTTCGTGCCGGTGCTGGATGATCAGAAAAATTTTATCGGTATTATTACCAGAAAAGATGTTATCAGTTACCTTTGTAAAAAATAGTACATAATGATCGCTCTGTTTTTCAGCGGCGATCGCATTTATATATTTCCTGCATAAGATAAAGTATAACTGCTTTTGTAGGAGAATGAAATATGAATGGTTATCAGGATAACTCCAGCCGGAAAAATGCCTGCCGTTCGGGAATGCCTCTTATGTCATGCCCGGTGGCAGGCATTTCTGGCAATCGCTGCATAAATACTGCACCGCCAACCTGTCCGCCGGAAATACCTTGTGCTGGTTCGGTGCATCCTGTTTTGGAAAATGGGGCATTTTGCCCGCAGGGGTCAGAAATCCGACCTGCCCGCCCGTATCCGCAGACAGGAGGAAACAGGCCGCCGCAGACATTTCTGGGAGGCGGAAATTATCCGGTCGGCATGGGATATGTACCGGTTCAGTCCTGGCAGCAGCCGTATGCGCTGGAAACCGCATTCAGGCGGGGAACTATTTTTCCGGATCTGGATCTGCCGTTTATGATGGGAGGTGCCTGCTGATGAATGAGACTGCCAGAAAATTGATGAAACGGATTGATGATGCCAGCTTTGCAATGGATGATGTGATTCTCTATCTGGACACCCACCCGGATGACAGGAATGCGCTGAATTATTACCGGTATGTGGTGGCACTTCGGAAAGAAGCTGTTAAAGCGTATGAGGCATCGTTTGGACCGCTCACGATCGAGGATGCGGACGATGCATGCACATGGTCCTGGCTTACAGAGCGCTGGCCGTGGGAAGGGGAGGTGTAGCGTATGTGGAGATATGAAAAAAGATTACAATATCCAGTCAATATCAAGACGCCGAATCCGAAGATCGCGCAATATATAATGAGCCAGTATGGCGGTCCTGACGGCGAAATCGGAGCCTCTATGCGCTACCTGTCCCAGCGGTATACGATGCCTTATAAGATGCAGAAAGGACTTCTGACCGACATCGGAACCGAGGAACTCGCCCATATGGAGATGATTGCCGCCATTGTCCAGCAGCTCACGCGCAACCTTACTCCGGCACAGATCGAGTCATCCGGGTTCGGACCATACTATATCGACCACACCACGGCAATCTGGCCGCAGGCAGCAGGCGGAATCCCGTTCAATGCGTGCGAGTTCCAGTCGAAGGGCGATGCGATCACGGATTTATATGAGGATATGGCAGCAGAGCAGAAAGCCCGCACAACTTACGACAATATTCTCCGCGTGGTCAAAGATCCGGAAGTGTGCGATCCGATCCGTTTTCTGCGCGAGCGCGAGATTGTACATTTTCAGCGGTTTGGTGAAGCTTTAAGAAATGTACAGGATCACCTGAGCAGTCGTAATTTCTATACGTTTAACCCAGAGTTTGATAAAGTGAAAGCGAAGGGATAAAACAAAAACCTCCGTAAACAATGTCAAATTCATTCTTTACGGAGGTTTTCAAACCAGCACCGAGTACGGATAAATCCTTACTGGATGTAAGGGGATTACCCATAAGTATATTGTAGTAGTGATGAGTTAGGTGTGCCAAATTTTTTATCAAGATACAGAACTAGTGTTTGCTAAATGCGGAGGCATATGGTATAATATAAACATGGAAAAAGATATATTTACTATTAAGAGAAATACACTTTCATATGGTAGAGGATATGTGTATTCTTTGCAATATCATCTTGTCTGGTGCACGAAATATCGAAAACAGGTTCTGAAAAATGGGATAGACGCAGAATGTAAAAAAATGTTGTATGGACTTGCGGAGGAATACAAATTTAAGATTCTG
>NZ_QUFH01000004.1:0-434 GCF_003478415.1 Clostridium sp. AF27-5AA | reverse complement strand
GGCATATGGTATAATATAAACATGGAAAAAGATATATTTACTATTAAGGAAAATACACTTTCATATGGTAGAGGATATGTGTATTCTTTGCAATATCATCTTGTCTGGTGCACGAAATATCGAAAACAGGTTCTGAAAAATGGGATAGACGCAGAATGTAAAAAAATGTTGTATGGACTTGCGGAGGAATACAAATTTAAGATTCTGGCGATGGAGGTTATGCCAGATTATATTCATTTACTTCTGGATTGCAAACCACAATTTTTTATATCAGACATGATAAAGATTATGAAGGGGAATCTGGCACGTCAGTTGTTTCTTTCACATCCGGAATTAAAACAGGAGCTATGGGGAGGACATTTGTGGAATCCATCCTATTGTGCAGTCACCGTAAGTGACCGAAGCAGGGATCAGGTAGTGGCATACATTGAGGG
>NZ_QUFH01000037.1:0-500 GCF_003478415.1 Clostridium sp. AF27-5AA | reverse complement strand
CCTTCGTAATATCTCCCAAATGCGCCATATCGGGAAAGTGCCTTTTGGTTATGGAGATGGGCGCTTTTTCAATCTCGCTGGCCCAGACCGGACGGATACCGCACCGGGAAGCAGCCAGAGGGAACACGCCGATCCCGTCGAAAAGGCTCCCCAGCTTAATGTCCGGCATGGCCCGGGGTGCCGTGTCCCTTCACGGCAAGCACCCCTTCCAGCGTTGTCGCCGCAATGCCCAGCCGTCCGGCAACCGCAATATCGTTTTTCACATCCTCGTCCACAACGCTGCCGCAGACGATCAGGGTATGAGAACGCCGCAGCATATCCCGGCGCATATCAATCCCGGCCTTATGTTCCTCGGGAACGCTGTCATTCAAAAACAGCGGCAGGTACAAGAGCGGGCAGATCGGGGAAAAGCCCGCCTCATAAGCAAGGCGGCAGTAGTGAGCCGCCAGCTCCATATCAACATCCGGCTCGCCGCTCCATGCGGCGGTCAGGTACGCTAA
>NZ_QUFH01000036.1:0-518 GCF_003478415.1 Clostridium sp. AF27-5AA | reverse complement strand
GCGGAACTGAGCAAGTATTTCGGCAAGGAAACTACGCCGAGGGAAATGAAGGACCAGATTATCAAGCTGCTGGACGACTGGAAGGGCCAGCAGAAGGAACACGAAAAGCCGGAGAAGAAAAACGAACAGGAAAAGTAAGCCGAAACTTCGGGTCAACATGGCCCGAGGATTGCGGGGCTCTGCCCCGCGCCCCGAAGCTCTGGAGATATAAATCATTCCCCGTCGCCAGTTATTCCGTAGCATAGCCGGGAAAATCAGTCAAGGGCAGCGCCGCCGCAGGCGGTGCCAGAGGCACCCTTGACGGATTTCTCCCGGTTATGCTTTTTCCCAGTCAAGCGACGGGGATATAAATTCTCCAGAGCCGTTCCCCTTCCCGGGGGAAGGGGCGGAGGGATTGGGCGAACTCTTGCTTTTCCCTAAACCAAAACAGAAATGGAGGCTCAACCAATGAAACGACCTTTAGCGTACCTGACCGCCGCATGGAGCGGCGAGCCGGATGTTGATATGGAGCTGGCGGC
>NZ_QUFH01000035.1:0-542 GCF_003478415.1 Clostridium sp. AF27-5AA | reverse complement strand
CAGGCGTTCATCAACAGGGTATAGGCATCGCTGTCCGCTTTGGTACAGCGGCCCAGCAGTTTTCCGTCGTAATAGCAGGCCGCGTCATAGCCCGTCCGTTTGCGTGGCATGGTTCCCGCCTCCTTTCTGCTTCGGGCCAGCATGGCCCGAGGTCAACGCTCTGCGCTGCGGCTGGGCTTTTCCTTCGGAGGCCGTTCTGCCTTTGCCTGTTCGGCAGCCGCTTTTCCGGCTTTGAGCTGGTCGCTGATGGACGCACGCCCCACAGAGCCGCGCTCCGCCATCTGTTCCAGCTTTGCCTCATAGGCTTGCAGAACAGCGGTGTTGAGCTGTTCCCGGAACTCCTTTGTGACAGGGTAGGCCATATCCCGGTAGCCGCCTTTGCCGTCTGGCTGGCTGGGCATCCCAAGAAAGAGCCCCTTGCTGCCCTGTACGATTTTCAGATTTTCCACCACAAAGCAGTCATTGAATTTCACGCTGGCAAAGCCCATGAGGTTTTTCACAGGTTCGATGACCCGCACGCTTACATCCAGCTTTATAGGGGC
>NZ_QUFH01000034.1:0-568 GCF_003478415.1 Clostridium sp. AF27-5AA | reverse complement strand
GCGGCTGGATCACCTCCTTTCTAAGGAAGAAGAAGTAAGGGTTTTATATACTGTTGAGTGTTTAAGGGCCGTAAGTGCACCTCGCGAACAAGTTCGCTCGGTCGCGGCGTTCGCCGCTTATAAAACCGAAAACCAAAAACTGCTTATGAAAGTAAACTTTCAACACAGTTTCTGATTTTGTTTTTGCACTTACTCATTACAACACGAAATTTCCGGTGTCGATGCGCTTAGGGGACACACCCGTTCCCATCCCGAACACGATGGTTAAGACCTAAGCGGCCGATGATACTATGCTGGAGACGGCATGGGAAAGCAGGTGGATGCCGGATTCCATTAAAAACAATTCGCTGAATGCGATTTGAAATAGAACGGACACATCGGAATGAATGAACTATCTGTGATGAGGATGTGTTAACCTACACCAGCAGGGAAGTGCTGTTTCATATAACTGGTTTTTACCAGTGATTCATAAGTTCGAGTTTATCGAGTTTGTGAATGACTGATAAACTTCAGTCAAGTATGTACCTTGAAAACTGCATATTGAAAATCTGATACAAAGTTCAAACCG
>NZ_QUFH01000033.1:0-578 GCF_003478415.1 Clostridium sp. AF27-5AA | reverse complement strand
GCCGGGGCAAAATCAAGCCTGTTCTATCAGGCGTTTCGTATCATACAGGAAATGAGGGATGCTACTGATAACCTATATCCAGCTATCGCTGTTTGGGAAAACGTCATGGGAGCGTTTTCTACAAATGACCGGATGGACTTTAGAGCCGTCCTATCCGCCTTCTCGGACACCGAAGTTCCAATGCCTCCTTCGGGAAGATGGGGAAATGCCGGAATGGTGCGAGGGGGAACGCCTGATGTGTGCTGGCGGCTCATGGACGCCCAGTATTGGGCAGGCTCCCGAAGGCTGGCACGAAGGCAGCGGATTTTCGTCGTGGCGGATTTTGGAGGCAGACGTGCCGCAGACATACTATTTAAGCCCCGTCCAATGCTCCCACTTCCTCCGCCTTGCGGAGAGGGCGGGCGGGCCGCCGCCGAAGGAGATCGAACAGCTTCTTTTGAAACAGGGCGGCAGATACCAGTCATCCACCCCTTTCAGTGCTTCCGTATGCGGGGAGCGGCAAAAAGGCAGGAAGAAACGGCCTTCCGAAACAGCTTCGGATTACCAACTGACCCTTTTCCCACTCTTTTAGCCAGTGA
>NZ_QUFH01000032.1:388-640 GCF_003478415.1 Clostridium sp. AF27-5AA | reverse complement strand
TGTGTGACACGAATGCACTTAATGTGATTCAACCTGCATAAAACGAACACTGTGAATGAGGAGCTGGTTATCAGTCTAAAGTACGGACGCTAAGTCCTAGTGATGAAGTCGATATACCATTGCATCCTACATTCTAACAGTTTAAGTAATGAGATGGATAAATCCTTACTGGATGTAAGGGGATTACCCATAAGTATATTGTAGTAGTGATGAGTTAGGTGCGCCAAATTTTTTATCAAGATACAGAACTAG
>NZ_QUFH01000032.1:0-353 GCF_003478415.1 Clostridium sp. AF27-5AA | reverse complement strand
GGCATATGGTATAATATAAACATGGAAAAAGATATATTTACTATTAAGAGAAATACACTTTCATATGGTAGAGGATATGTGTATTCTTTGCAATATCATCTTGTCTGGTGCACGAAATATCGAAAACAGGTCCTGAAAAATGGGATAGACGCAGAATGTAAAAAAATGTTGTATGGGCTTGCGGAGGAATACAAATTTAAGATTCTGGCGATGGAGGTTATGCCAGATCATATTCATTTACTTCTGGATTGCAAACCGCAATTTTTTATATCAGACATGATAAAGATTATGAAAGGGAATCTGGCACGTCAGTTGTTTCTTTCGCATCCGGAATTAAAACAGGAGCTGTGGGG
>NZ_QUFH01000031.1:0-648 GCF_003478415.1 Clostridium sp. AF27-5AA | reverse complement strand
TTAGCGTACCTGACCGCCGCATGGAGCGGCGAGCCGGATGTTGATATGGAGCTGGCGGCCCACTACTGCCGCCTTGCTTATGAGGCGGGCTTTTCCCCGATCTGCCCGCTCTTGTATCTGCCGCTGTTTTTGAATGACAGCGTTCCCGAGGAACACAAGGCCGGGATTGATATGCGCCGGGATATGCTGCGGCGCTCCCATACCCTGATCGTCTGCGGCAGCGTTGTGGACGAGGATGTAAAAAACGATATTGCGGTTGCCGGGCGGCTGGGCATTGCGGCGACAACGCTGGAAGGGGTGCTTGCCGTGAAGGGACACGGCACCCCGGGCTATGCCGGACATTAAGCTGGGGAGCCTTTTTGACGGGATCGGCGTGTTCCCTCTGGCTGCTTCCCGGTGCGGTATCCGTCCGGTATGGGCCAGCGAGATTGAAAAAGCGCCCATCTCCATAACCAAAAGGCACTTTCCCGATATGGCGCATTTGGGAGATATTACGAAGGTGGACGGCGGGAAAATCCCGCCGGTCCATGTGATAACCTTCGGCTCTCCCTGTCAGAACCTTTCTCTGATCGGCAACCGCTCCGGCCTCGCCGGGGCAAAATCAAGCCTGTTCTATCAGGCGTTTCGTATCATACAGGAAATGAGGGA
>NZ_QUFH01000030.1:0-805 GCF_003478415.1 Clostridium sp. AF27-5AA | reverse complement strand
GTCAACGATTTTTCTATATTTGTTATTCTTTTTATTTTGTTGTGATTTTTTAGAATATTTTGTCATTTCTATTTATTTCACACATACTAAATTAAAAAATCAGTAGCATTCCCACCAGCTTATTTTGATCCTTCTTGCGGAAATGCCGCTGATTTATTTTGCGCCATTTTCTTCTATTATCATATATACAACTATTTGCTCTCTTCTCTTTCCAAACACTACAGTAACGAGATTGCGGTGTGCCATTTTTCAAAACTGTACATAATATATAATTTTAATAATGGGTATGGAAGAAAGCGACTGAAAAATCCAGATACCGCCTGTTTGAGAAGCTCACTTCCCTGTTTCAGGAAATTAATCTTGAGCTTCAATACACGGGGATAAAGTTCAGTATTAATACAGAATACTCGCCAGAATACTTAAAGGAAGCCGCATCGAAATACACAGAAATCTGACAGTTGGATGAAACAACGTTTATCGCCGGTAAAGGACATCGAAAGTCAGTCCAGCAGCGCCATTATGAAAAACTTAAGGAATATCTGCCAAATTGGAATTCCCTATTACACAAAAAAACCGTCATACATTTCTGTACAACGGTCTTCTTTATATATCTTCAAAACTGCACACTGAATTTCTTCTACTCTCTATCTTTCATCCTTCAGGAAATAACTTCCTCTTACCTATCCAATTCTTAACCATAACCTTTTGGTTAAGCCCTCGACCGATTAGTAACAGTCAGCTTCATGCATTACTGCACTTCCACCTCTGCCCTATCTACCTCGTCGTCTTCAAGGGGTCTTACTAC